>JBBIHV010000038.1:0-21402 GCA_037446835.1 Sunxiuqinia sp.
ACCAAAAGCAGCCCTTGATCCGTAAAGTGAACTTGACGATGCATCTTTTAACACCGTTATGTTCTCAATTTCATCAGGGTTAATGCTGCTAATATCTCCAACAATCGGAAACCCATCTACAACATATAAAGGTTGGCCTTGTGCCGAGATTGAAGCTTGCCCGCGGATCCTCATCGACATACCTTCTCCTGGTCTTCCTGAGCCTTGTAAAATCTGAACCCCGGCAAGTTTTCCCTGTAATTTTTGGGTGATCTGAGAAACAGGAAGTTGCTCCATGTCTTTTGTGTTTACCGACTGAATTGAACCGGTAACATTTCGTTTCTTTTGAGTACCATAACCAACGGCGACAACTTCATCAATTCCTACAGTTTCTTCCATCATGGTAATGTTCAAGCTGGTCTTCCCGGCAACTGCAACTTCCTGCTTTTTCATCCCAACAAACGAAAATTGCAAAACAGCTCCCGAAGGCACATTTTGAAGTGAATAAGCTCCATCCGAGCCAGTGATTGTGCCTGTTGTTGTGCCTTTCACAACCACTGAAACACCTGGCAATGGTGATCCTGAAGAATCGGTTACTTTGCCGGAAACTGATTTTTGCTGCTGTATGGAATTTCCTTGTTCTGCCTCCGATTTCGAAATAATCATAATCAGTTTATTTTTAACTGAGTAGGTCAGGTTTTCTGCTTTCAGCACCTGATCGAGAATATCAAAAATGGAAGCATCTTTAAAATCTCCGGAAACTTCTTTCGAATTCCGGATCAATTCATTTTTGTAGAAAATTGAAAATTCAGAATTTGCTTCAATTTTACTAAACACGGTTTCGAGCGATTCGTTGTCAAACTTTAGGGTTAGCCGGGTTTGCGAATACGAATTGGCTGAAACCTGAAAGAGCGCCATAAAAAACAACAAGGTTGTTAGTTTCATAATGTTAAGCAATTTTCTAAGCACCAGACATCGACGATGCCTTTGCTCCGGATCGTTTTTTTTCATAGTTTTACATCGATTTAAATAAGTATTTATTTCACATTTTCGACGCCAGTTGAGTTGCCGCTCAACTGGCGTCATTTTATTTATTCCACCGTAATCGTAATTTTGCGCAATTCAGTTTTATGATATTGAATTGGGGTATAAACTTTAATGGCATCCAACACCTGCCAGATCGTTTCTTCGTTTTTAAAGGTTCCGGTATAGTTTACTTCCCTGCCCGATTTATTTACAAGGGTAATGTCCACATCGTACCAGTTCTCCAACCTTTTCATCAACTCCGATAACGGGATGTTTTTGAAATTAAATTTATTGTCAACCCACAACGCCGACTGGCTCGCATCGACTTCCTTTATTTGCATTTTATGATCTTTCAGGATTAAAGATTCACCAGGTTTCAACACTTTGGCCTCTCCTTCGGCCTGAACATTTACTTTTCCGTTAAGCAGTGTAATTTCTTTCCGCCCAAATTCGTCATAAGCCATTACATTAAAGGTTGTTCCCAAGTCTTCCACCGAACATTCATTGGTCTTTACCACAAATGGAGCTTTTGCATTGTGTTTAACCTTAAAGAATGCTTCCCCTTTGAGTTCAACTTGTCTGTGAGTTGATGAAAACGAGTTATAAACCAATCTGGAATTGGCATTCAGCCACACTTCCGAACCATCAGGCAATTTCACCATCGATTTTTCGCCGCGTGGGGTTTCAAAAACAAGTTGCTCCTGATTGATTGGATTACTGGAAATGAAATAAGTGATCAAACCACCGCCAAGGAAACCCAAAATAAGGATCGCCACAGCGGAAGCCACCTGAACCCAAAGGCGACGGGTAACTGGCATTTTAAATTTTGTTGTGTTTTGCCGGTTTATTTTGAATTCAAGTCGTTTCCAAATCGTTTTGCCTGTTTCTTCCATTTCCGGATCAAGGTTCCATTCTTGTTTTGCTTGTTCAAAATATTGGCGATTTGTTGAATCCTGAAGATAATTGGCCAACAATTCATATTCGTTGTCGGACAGTTGCCCCCGAAAATAGCGGGAGATAATATTGTGAAATTGTGAATTGCCCATCTGTGTTATTAAAAGCTTTGCTTATATAACTGCTGAGGATGCAGTTTACCCATCATTGAAATGGAATTATTTTTAAGAAAAGTTTTTTTACAGCCACGAAGGCACAAATTGGCATTTTGGTTTTTACTTTATAATTCCAAACCCTTCAACACAAGAATAATAAGGGCAATGGGCAATTCTTCGGAGAAGTTTTCGCGGAACGATTGCAAGGCTCGGCTGAGGTGCCGTTCCACATTTTTGATGTTAATATTCAGTCTATCAGCAATTTCCTTATTTTTCAAGCCGTTCATCCGGCTTAATATAAACACCTCCCGGCAACGTTCGGGCAAAGCATGAATTGTTTTTTCAATTTTTATTTTAAGCTCCTGCTCAATCAGTACATAAGGTTCGTTTCCCACAAAATCGATACGGTAAAGTTCTTCGTATTTCGATGAAAGCTGGATTTCGTGCATTTGGTTTTTAACCACCTTAAGATGTTTGATGTAGTCGATACAACGATTGCGGACCAAACGAAATAGATATGCTTCCATGTTGATGCTCTCAATTTCTGCCCTTTTTTCCCATACCTTTACAAACACTTCCAGAACAATATCCTGAGAAATCATATCGTCCATGACCACCTTCCGGGCAAAATCGTTCAGCCGGGGGAAATAAATGGAGAACAATAACTCAAGAGCCTTTTGATCATCCAATTTCACCTGATCAAAAAGTTCGTCAGCATAGCGCCTGTTAATATTTTCCACTTTTCTTAGCATCATCTTTTCCCAACTAATAATCCAGAAACTTCGACAACCAACAACACGACAACTCTCTTTCACTTTAGTTTTTCAACCCAGATATTGCGGAACTGTATTTTGCAACCTTCAGCCTGAAGCCCGATGGAACCGCTGGTAACCGTACAGTTGGTGGCTTTATTCTGGAGCAGGCCATTTACGTCCACTTCAATCGTGTTTCCTTTACAGGTAATGTCGTAGCTGTTCCATTCGCCTGACTTTTTCTCGTTGGGTTCATGAAATTTAGCGGCAACTGGCTTTTCTTTTTCGGTCGAAATATATTCTTTGCCGCCAACAGTTGCCCGAACGCCAACTCCCAGCACAATTATATCGCCAACATCCAGGTGTTTCAACTGGCACTGATAGTGTGATGGCCAAATCTGGTCAGGTCCATTGGTGTGGATCATAACACCGCTATTCACCTCTTTATCCGGATAACGCCATTCCACATGCAGCCTGTAATCGGAATACACTTTTTTGGTCCGGATATAGCCTGCCGGAACGCCAACGGTTTCAATAACCCCGTCTTTCACATAAAATAAATTTTCAGGCTTTATGGTTTGGTCTTTTACAAAGATGGTCCAGCCTTTCAGGTTTTTGCCATTAAACAGCAATTCTTTCTTTTGAGAAAATCCGGCATGCGCCAGAAACACAAGCGCAGCAATTAGTAAAGGCTTCATCGGGTTTATGATTTTATGGCCTAAATGTAAAAATATATTCCTGAAATTTCTAAAACATCAGGATTGTGCAAACTTCACTGTATATTTTTTTATACTTTTCACTCTTTGTTTGACGATAACCAAAACATTCGCTTACCATGCAAAACCTCGATTCCATCACGCTTTCTTCCATTTACAAACTGAAGAAAAGCGACCGCGACATCTTTCAGGAACTGATGCCCTACAAGGTGAAAGAGGTTCTGCTGCTGGCCACGCTTTACGACAGCTATTCGATTGTTCGCGAGGGCCAGTTTACCGACAAAATTTTTGGCGAGTTCCTTCAGCTTAATCTTTATACTTATCCACGTTTCACCAGCGCAAATTCGGAGGAAGAGGCGCTGCGCATGGTAAAAACGCGCGATTTCGACCTGGTCATTGTTATGGCCGGCGTCGATAAAAATATCCCGGTACTGGCCGCCAACGCCATTTTCAGGCTGAAACCGCAACTGCCAATCCTGCTGCTGGTAAACAACAACGGCGATTTGCGCTATTTTCAGACTTCATCGGATAAAATTGAATCGATCGACCGCGTTTTTGTTTGGAACGGCAACTCGAATATTTTCCTGGCCATGATTAAATACATCGAAGACAAAATGAATGTCGAGGAAGATACGAAAAACGGAAGTGTCCGGGTTATTTTGCTTGTCGAGGATTCTATTCAGTACTATTCGAGGTACTTGCCCATGCTGTACACCAACATCATGACCCAGACCCAGAACCTGGTTGAAGACAAATCGGCCGACGAGTTGCACAAAATCCTGAAAATGAGAGCCCGGCCCAAGGTCATTCTCGTGAGCAATTTCGAAGAAGCTGTCTTCATGATCAACAAGTATAAAAACTATCTGCTCACCGCCATTTCTGATGTTAAATTCCAGCGAAATGGCGTGGATGATGACGATGCCGGGGTTGACCTCCTGAAATATGTGAGTTCGACGCTCCGGTTCCCGATCCCGATTTTACTCCAGAGCCACGATGTAAACAATGCACAGCGCGCCCGCGAAGTTGGCGCCGATTTCATCAACAAAAACTCAGAAAGTTTGTCGCTCGACATTCACAATTACATATACAAACGGTTGGGTTTCGGAAACTTTGTGTTCAAAGACACCGAAGGAAACCCGATTATGATGGCCCGGAACCTCGAAGAATTTCAGGAAATGTTCCGGATTATTCCTGAAATGGCGCTGGCTTATCACGGCAAACGCAACTCGTTTTCGACCTGGCTGATGGCCCGTGGCGAAATCAATATCGCCGAGGCGCTCCTGCCCTACCGTTTCGAAGATTTTAAGACCACCAGCGAATTGCGGCAATTTTGCCTCGACGTATTTGAAAATGTCAGGATACAAAAATTGCGGGGCAGCATCATCGACTTCGACCCGCACCTGGTATCGGGCAACCGGTACATCGTCAGGCTGGGCAAAGGTTCGCTGGGCGGCAAGGGGCGCGGAATGGCTTTCATGTGCAATTTCATCGAAAACATCGATTTTGCCCGGATAATTCCTGAAATTAACATCCGGATTCCTGCAACTGCAGTTGTCGGGGCCATGGAATTCGATAAATTCCTGGAAGTCAACGACATGGTTGAAGAAATTTATTCGAGCAACGATTACGAGCGGATCAAGGGGATTTTTCTGGAATCGCAGTTTAGCGACGAACTGCGCGAACAGCTTTACAAATACCTTGAAAAAATGACAAGTCCGCTGGCAATCCGTTCGTCGGGGCTGTTCGAAGATTCGCTTACCCAGCCATTTTCAGGCGTTTATGCCACTTACCTCATTCCGAACAACCATCCCGAAATTGATGTCAGGTACAAGCAACTCGAAACCGCCATTAAACTGGTTTATGCCAGCATTTTCACCGAATCGGCCATGTCGTATTTCGACGCGGTAAATTACAAGATTGAAGAGGAAAAAATGGCCGTTATTATTCAGGAAGTTGTTGGCCATCAGTATAATGATCACTATTATCCGTCAATCAGCGGGGTGGCACAATCGTACAATTTTTACCCGATTTCGTACATGGAGCCTGAAGATGGTTTTGCGGTGGCCGCCATTGGACTGGGATTGTACGTGGTTGGGGGTGAAAATGCGTTTCGGTTTTGCCCAAAATACCCGCAAATCAATGCCCTGGGCAATCAGGACCTTGTTCGCGATTCGCAAAAGGAATTTTACGCCATCGACATGGGCCACACCCAGTTCGATCTGGAAGGTGGCGGCGAAAATGCGGCAATCCGGAAAATGAAAATCTCTTTTGCTGAAAAGGACGGCGTTCTACAACATTGCGCATCAATTTACGATTATGAAAACGACCGCCTCATCCCGGGAATTGAAAGCCCCGGACTTCGGGTAATCGATTTTGCCAACATACTGAAATATAAATACATTCCATTCGCCGACACCCTTTCGCTACTGCTAAAACTTTTCGGCGAGGCAATGGGTTCTCCGGTTGAAATAGAATATGCCGTTGATTTGGGACCCGGTGAAAACCAGCTTCCAACGTTCTATTTGCTGCAAATCAAGCCGCTTATCAGGCGCGAAGAACAACTTACCGTAAACATCGGCAATATCGATCACGAAAAGACGATCATGTTTGCCAGGCGCGGAATGGGCAACGGAATTGTTTCCGGAATACGGGATATTATTTTTGTTGACACAGTTCGTTTCGACAAAATGAAAACCAGGGAAATAGCACTGGAAATCAATCAGTTTAACCGGAAAATGGACTTTCTGAACAAGGAATATATTTTGATTGGGCCGGGCCGCTGGGGAACGCGCGATCCGTTTACCGGCATCCCGGTTACCTGGGCCAACATTTCGAAAGCCCGGATCATCATCGAAATGGGGCTGAAAGATTTTCCACTCGACGGCTCGCTGGGTTCGCATTTCTTCCACAATGTAACCTCGATGAATGTCGGCTATTTCACTGTTCCATACCGCTCGACCGATGCAACCCTCAACATGGATATTCTGAATAACATGGAAGTTCTTGAGGAAGGAAAATACATTAAACACATTCGTTTCGAACACGACCTCAACATTGTTATGGACGGAAAGAACCGTCAGGCCGTTATTTCGTTCGAGGAATAAAATTGAATTCCAGATTCCAGGTTTCAGTCACAACCTGGAATCTGGAAGTTGAAACCTGAAACGCTTTAAAGCAGCTTTGTTTTCAGGTTCAGAAGTTCAAGCTTCATTTTCTCCAGGTCCTGCATCAGATTGTTTTTCGAAGTCGAATCTTCGAGCTGGGTTTTGTATTTCTGAAACAGGTCTTTATAATATTCAACACCCTTTCCCAAATTCTCCTGAAAAGTTTCGAAGTGCTTTTTCTGTTTGTCTGAAATAGGCCTGATGGTATCTTCAATCTTACCGCTGAGGTAGTCGATGTACATTTTCAGTTCTTTCACAAACAAGTTTGGCCGGTCGGTCCGTTCCATCACGTTAGTTCGTCCATAAATATGGTCAACCATTTTCTGGAGCGAATAAGTGCTGGAAAAATAAGCCAGGTTTGGGCCGGGGCAAATGCTCACATCCGTTCCTTCCATCTTGGTATCCAGACCATTAGCCATAAGTGTCGAAGCCGTCAAGCCATT
The DNA here is from genome assembly GCA_037446835.1 of Sunxiuqinia sp. Lineage (GTDB taxonomy): Bacteria > Bacteroidota > Bacteroidia > Bacteroidales > Prolixibacteraceae > Aquipluma. The sequence continues at coordinate 7,130 of JBBIHV010000038.1, forward strand.
GCACAAACAAGCTTTATCGGTTATTTTTCCCAGCTCCTTTTCGAATTCCATCTGCTCCAGGTTTTGATCTTTCAATTCCTGAATTTTCTTTTGCTGATATTCTTTTGAAGCCGTGCAGGTTCCTTCTTCGGTAAAAAATGGAGTGAGGGCCAGATATTTCTTCGTACAGGCGAAACCGTATTTACCAGCTTTGTTTTGTGCCTCTTTCTTCAGGTCCATCCCCGTTCCCCGCACATTATTGAAAATAACCCCCAGTGGCGAAACTTCGCTCATGTAGAGGTCGTCTTCTTGGGCCTTGCACAAAACTTCGAGCGTTTGTTCATCAACAGTTGTTGCTTCAGGGACCAGCAAAAAAGGTGTACCCCAGCCAATTGAATCCAGTTGATAATAGTTTAACAGAAATTCGTGTTCGGTATTGGAGCCAACACCGCCCTGAGCGGTAATTTTAACCAGAAAAGGTTTCTCCGGAACAAGTTTTCCCTTGTCGGCCAGTGCTTTAATGTAAATTTCGTGAACGGCCTGGATTAATTGTTCTTTGCTGGTTCTGAACTCTTCCAGAACAGGGCCCATCAGGAACCCATCGGTTGCAAAAGCGTGGCCACCGCAATTCAAGCCCGACTCAACACGGTATTCCGAGACCCAGATCCCTTTTTTGGCCAGAAACCGGCCCTGAATCAGTGCCGAACGGTAATCACTAACTTTCAGGATAACTTTTTTCTTCAGTTCCATTTCAGGATTCGGATAAAAGTCTTCGAACTCTTCCAGATAACTGTACAAACGTGGGTTCATCCCTGCTGAAAGGACAATCGAAGAGCTTAAGTCGCTGAGTGCAAACCCGCGTAAAGCCGACTGTGCATCGCTGAAAACAGAGGGCAATTTTTCGCCATTTTTAAAGTTGTCGCGGTCGAGCTTCGACATGATGTTTACATCAATTTCGCCAGCTACCAGGTTGTCCTTTAACCAATCCGAAATTTTTTGTTTCATCTCCCCGGCATTCAGCATCTGGTTAAACTTGCGCTTAATTTCCGACATGTCGGGCAACATGGCGATGTATTTTTCGAGTTCTTCTTCCTTTTGCGAGATCGAATTCTTCAGGTTTTCAAACTTATGCTTTACAATTTCCTGAACAGTATTCAGATAGGCCGTAATCCGCTCGGCGCGGTGATCGTCGGTTTTACTTGAAATTGACTGAAAAGGCAAATTGAATTTTTTACAATAGAATTCCCTCATCTTTTCCATTGAAATGTCGTCAACCAATGAAATGACCGAAGAAATGCCATAATGGGCAACCTTTACCGGCGAATCGATGCTGTACCCAAGACCCATAACCGGGATGTGAAAGGTGTGTGGGTTATTATGAAAACTCATATATTATACTCTTGATTTATAAAAGCGGTAAAAGTAGTTTATTCGGTTTAAAATTTTGGGTACAAATACTGATTAAAATTGAAGTCCGGCCTAAAATCAGCTTGTTCTTTTTTCAGATTGTCAAAATAGGTTCTGCTTTTGTGAAGTTCTTCCAACAAATGATATTTAAAGTCGAAAAAAACGCGAATGTATTTCGTTTAATTTGCTTTCAAACCATTTTGCAACCGTTTTCCAAAGCCGGTTCCCCCGCCTGATTTTCGTTTTTAGCCCATCCCCTTTCCAAGTTTCTGAAGCTTTTCTTCGTCGGTGGCTTGACTGCACTTTCCTAAATTGCACCCAGAATGTGCACCTTTTCCATCGGATCCGTTACCATTTAATTTTGGCATCCTGGTTAATTTTTTTGCATGTTGCGAATTTTTGCAGCAATAACTTCGGCTGCTTTGATCAAAGGATATGCAGCAGGAGAAGCTGTCAGGCAAGGGTGAGTTCCAATCTGAGAAATTAGCAATGAATTGACCGACATCCGGTTTTGAATGGCCAGCCCGATTACGTTGGTCAATTCGCCAGCGCTTTGTCCACCAATTACTTCGCCGCCAATAATTACGCCCGAATAAGTGGCCACGATCAGTTTAACCATTTGTTTGTGTGTATCAGGCAAATTTCCGGGATGGTGGTCAACACCTTCGAAAAGGCCAGTGATCACAGAAATATCTTCCTCCCCTGCCCGCTTTTCGGTAATACCGGCTGTTCCAAAACCGTATTCGCCAATGGCTGTTGAATAGATTCCGATGGTTCCACTAAAAGTTTTAACCACGTGGATATTAAACAAGTTCATTCCAGCTACTCGGGCTTCGGCACAAGCAGTTGAAGCCAACATGGTTGGAACCCGTTTGCGGGTAATGAAATCGCGTTTTTGCGCACAATCGCCAATAGCAAAAACATCTTTTTCGTGGGTACGCATGTATTCGTCAACGGCAATAAAACCACTTTCGTCCACATATATTCCTGATTTTCCGGCCAGTTCGGTATTAGGTTTGTAACCCATTGAAAGAATAACTGCATCAGCTTCAATAATTTTGCCATCTTCAAGTCTGACACCTTCCACTTTGGTAGTTCCGGTCACTTCGCTGATCCCATTTCCGGTAATTATATTTACTCCCCTGATTTTCAGGATTTCTGATATTCGTGAAGCGATTTCTTCATCAAAAGCCGTACTCAGAATATCTTTTTCTTTTTCAACTAATATTACTTCGTGTCCATCTTTTTTCAATTCATCCGAAAATTCTACACCGATAAATCCGGCGCCAATGACAACAACCTTCTTTAAGCCGTTGATTTTTTCTTTCATCGTATCGAGGTAGATCTTATTTTTTGGGATCACAAATACATTCTCCAAATCATTCCCTTTCAGCCATTTGGGTTTTATAGGTTTTGACCCGGTTGCAACAACCAGCTTCTCGTATTTAATTTGTTCGCCATCTTCCAGCGTTGCAATTTTGGCTTCCTTGTCGATGGAAACCACCTCATTCACCAATGATTCAATACCTGCTTTTGCGAGCATGTTGTCAACGGGCATGATATTGAGTTGACTGCTGTCGAGTGTGCCAAAAATGTATGGAATTCCGCAGGGAACCATCACATCTTTTTGCTTTTTCACCAGTATAAAACTCTTCTCTGCCCAACAATTTTTTCCGGTTACTGCTGCAACCATTCCGGCAGCGCTTCCTCCAATAACCAATACATCTGTGTTTTTCATGTGTTTATAATTAAGCCCCTCCAAACCTCCACTGATTGGGAGGCTTGAAAAAGGCAAAGTCTTCATTTTGGTTTTATAATCATCTGCCTGTGTGTCAAAATTTTGTCATGGAAGTTTCATGGTTTTGTGTATTTGATTTTATTTCGTCTTCCAGCTAACCGATTTCTACTCAAAGGATGTTGTTGGTGAAACGTTTTTTTCTTCCGGCGTAAGGTTTTCTTTTTCAAGCAACCGTTCAAAAGCCTTGGCAAAGCAAAAATAGCAACGGTAATCCGAAATGACTTCTTCCTTTTCGTTAATGGCTGCACTCGTGATTTCCATCGTGGTTGCAATAGTTGGCCGTCAGCGTGAGTTTGTTTTCAATAAAATCGCTGACCAGTTCCCTGGCGCCTTTTGCCGGAGCTCCAACAAAGGCATTTATATTTTGCTGATTAAACAAGTCAATCGCTTTTTGTCCCATCCCTCCGACAATCACATCGGTCACTCCAAACCCGGCAACCCAACGCGGGTACAAACCTGGTACATGTTCGGGTGGCGTTTGTTCTTCAATACCGGTAATTACACCATTCACCACTTCAACAATCGCAAATTTTTGACAATGACCAAAATGTGCACACAAAACTCCGTTTTCCATAGGGATAGCAATTTTTTTATTCATGTTTTTGTTTTTTTGTTTATTTATTGATAAAGGAGGAGCAATTTGCCCCTCCCTAAATTAATTACCGCCTCTGAAACGGTTTTGCCGGCCCAGTCCCCGACCAGGACCTCCCTGACCACGTCCGATACCAAAACCGCGCCCTAATCCCAGGCCACGTCCCGTGCCCTGAGCCGGGGTGATGGATGAATCCCGGTTTTGTAAAATTTCGTCATCAGTCTTTCCTTTGTTTTCCGGATTGCACCGACCCATTCTTCTGCCTGTCATTGGACCCTCGCCTTGAGGACCTCTTCTGTTTAAACCTGGCATAATTACCTCCTTTAAATAATGATAAATGTTAATTCACGCTTTTATTCAAGCGTTTCTCTTTAATCCAAATCCCGGCAATCCTGGTTGCAGCAATAATCGCCATAACAGCAAGATTGACACAGATTTCAAAAATTTCGTCGTTCGCTTTTTCCTGGCGAGCCAGACCGAATTTCCGTCTTTTTCTGCCGGATAAGCGACCTTCACCTTCAAGCTCCTGTCGGTTTAATTCGTTCATTAAAAACCTCCTTTCTAATGTTCAATTTTATCCAATCCACTTTTTAAGCGTTTTCCCCGGCCTTCCCCACCTCCGGCATGATGGCGTTTTCCCAGTCCTTTTCCCAATTTTTCGAGCGCCTCTTCGTCAGGTACTGTTCTGCATTTTCCCAGCCCCCGCCCGGTTTTTTGCCCTTTGATTTCAGGCCCGGTTCCATCCAATTGTGGCATGATGTTTAAGTTTTTAGGGTTATACTAATTTTTCAGCACCCGAATATACTTCTTCAATGTCCAACGCTACTGCAGCATTACCCGGAAGCCGCTCGGGATTCCATTTTTTCATATCTTCATAAATTTCACCACTGGTATAATATTTTATAGTGCCTTTCAATTGATACGAAGTACCTTCTTTCGTAATGAAAAGGATGCTTGCCTTGCTTCCGGCAAGAATATTTTCACGTGTTTTGTGAAAAAAGTTATCGGCAACTACAAAAATCGAATCATTAAATTTTGAAGCGCAGGTAGCATAAATAGAATTCGGCATTCCATTTTTATCTGTTGTAGAGAAAACGATGGCTTCTTGTCGCGAATTCCATGCCGTACTTACTTTTTCAGGGATTAATTTCATGTTCGTTTAGTTATGGTTCAACATTTTAATAATATCGCTAACTGATCTGTCAGCCACGTGCAATACAACCAACTGAATTTGCAGGCTGTCGAATATCGATTTCACCTTCCCTCCAAATTCTCCAGAAACCACCTTTTTAACGCCCCTGGCCGCAACAAATCTAGCAGTTGCCGGACCTGCCCCCTCAACGTTTTCTTTGCACGGGTTTGGAATATATTCCGTAGATTGAGTTTTTGTATCATAAATCACCAGATAGGAACAACGTCCAAAGTGGCTGTCCAATTTTGCATCGGGACTGTTCCCGACTGAAGTGATTGCTATTTTCATTTTCAACTTGTTATTTGTTTTATTTGATATTAAAATGGCCAAACTATCCTCGGCATCAGGCCATTGCATTTCAGGAACGAATATTTTTGGAAGAGGCATCTGGCGTGTTTGGAAATCCGTTACCCTATTGCGGGCAAAAGCAAAGCTCTTCAGTAGTGCCTTGCCGCTGTTCATTATCGCATTGTTCAATATCAGGCGAACTGCAAAGGGCACAATTCTTAATTTCCTTTTCTTTTTCCGGATGATTAAACCAACAGCTACAACTGTTGCACCGATACCATTCGCTGTCGAAATACACTTTTCCGCCTTCGAACACGATAACTTTGCCCAATACAAAAGCTTGAGCCACTTTGCGCCGGGCACTTTCATAAATGCGGGCATAAGTAGATCTCGAAATTCCCATAACACCAGAAGCTTCCACCTGACCTAAAAATTCAAAGTCGCTTAAACGAATGGCTTCATATTCTTCGTAATTCAAAACTACCGGATTATTTTCTTCCGGAAGGCCAATCGGTCTGAACCCCTTGAAATGCGGGGGATTTGTCATCTTTCGTATTCGAATTGGTCGAGGCATAATTATGAGCAATTGTCCGATACAAATATAACGAACATTTGTTTGTTACTGCAAAATTTATTGCATTTGTTTGAATGGGATTTAAAGAATATCATCCTGAAAAATAAAAACCGGTTACCTCATTCAAGCCGAGGTAACCGGTTTTATTATCCAAATCAAGGTTGAACAATCTGTTCAACATCCACCTTTAATTCTTGAGACTTTAGCAACCACTGGCTGAGTAGAATTTTTCAGCGCTTCGACCAATGCGGCCATGTCGCTGGCAGCTTTTTTCCTGAAATTATAGACATTCATTTCATTTTTTGTGGCATTTGAGCCAGGAAGGACAATTTCATTGAACATTTTCTGAAAAGTTGTAGCCGATTCACTCAGAAAAAAATTATCGGCTTCACCCAAATTACACGCCAGTAAATAGCCTCTTTCTGCATCAGCCAGTTTATCAGCATAAAAATAGTTTGTTTTGTGCTTTTGGGACAGAATTTTTTTCCACTGCAAATCGCTCAGCTTTTCAATTGGAATATTCATTGCAAATGGAAGATGATAAGCTTTAAAAGCTTCCGGAGTTCTTAAATCAATGATATTTATCCGATAATAATTATTAATGATCTCGACGGCCAGTTTGTCGGCCGGGACCATCGCCGCGCTCATATCCTGATGGAGCATTTCTTCGTTCACCTCTTTCACAACCCGGCTTTTGCTATCAGGCACAAATGCAATGGTAGCCAGTACCAGGAACGCAAAACCCATGGCCAAAGCGTAAATTATAACCTTTTCACGTGGCAATTTGGTTGGCATCCCGTTTATCTTGTTTTCGACCAGCCTGGCCATGTAAAATGATAAAAAAGCGATGATCGTAACAAAAAAAGCAAATGCAATCTTCGACATGCCCAACTTTTCATTCATAAGGACCGGCCCCCACGCTTCGGCAAGGTAAATTTTTTCAAAGGCTGGATAAACTTCGGCAAACAAAAGTACACCAAGTGCCGAGCCGAAAACAAAAGCCAAACCATCCAGTTTACCAATGGCAGCAGCACACACACTGGTTCCCGGGCAAAAACCCCCGATGACGAATCCAACTCCCATAATGGCGCCGCCCAAAAGCGACGACCAAAGAAATGTCGGGTTAATGTAAATCAGGTTAATATCCAGAATTCCAAAGTGAGCAAAAAGCAGGACGCCGATCATGGCAGTTATTCCGGCAGTAAAAAACACTTTCAGTACGGTAAAATCGTATCCGTAGAACAAACCTACGAGTTTCTTGGTCGAAGAAAAACCAGCTTGCTCCAGGGTAAAACCAAAGCCAATTCCTGAAAGCAGGGCAACAACAAAACTGAATTCATTGCTGATTATTGAAGGTACTAATGGTCCCATAAAAGATTATTTTAACCAAAGTTTTCTGAAAAAATAGGCAACGGCATAGCCCGATCCAAAAATGGCAAGCATCGTGATGATACCCCCAAACGACATGACAGCCATTCCGCTTAAGGCAGCACCACTGGTGCAACCTCGCCCAAATTGTGAACCAAGCCCAAACAAGGCGCCTCCGATAACAGCAGCAATTATCCGTGTGCCATTGGTAATGTTCGGCCCACGTTCCAACTTAATTCCAACACGATTTGAAATTACACCCGAAAAGAATGCCCCAACGATAACTCCAATTACCTCAAAAACAAGCCAGTCTTGCAAAGGCCCGCCCGGATGTTCCTCATCGTATGATTTCATAAATGGGGTATTGGCTGCATGTTTCGGTGCCACTTCGGTAACCGTGCTTATCACAATACTTTTAACGGCGCCGCTTGCGCCCAACCCACGACCGGTAACATAAATTGTTCCCAATAATACGAGGCCCAAAAAAAAGCCGGCCAGATAAGGGTTCATGTATTTACTTGGTTTCATTATCCTGACTGTTTATGTTTGCAATTTCATCTTCATTCTCTTCAAGTTCCTCGTAACCAGTAATCATCGCATTAATGTTTGATGTCGGCGTTTTCCCGGTGGTGGTCATATAAACATGCACAACAAGGAATATCATCAACAGAATTGCACCCAGCGTATGCCAAAATGCAATGGATGCCAACGGATAATCCTCGATTACAATCAGATTGTTCTGATCGATTGTTTTATAAAGCATGTATAAAATGCCAGAGGTAGTTGTTAATGGAATAAGCACGATTTTAAACCCCAGATAAACAAGTCGTTGCAAGGGATTTAATTTACTCAGTTCTGTTTTTTGTGTCGGGTGGTGCTCTCCCTTAAATATTCCTGAAACATAGAACATCACCTGATCCTTTAATTTTCTGGTTGTAGGGATATATTGCCGCCATTCGCCCGTTGTAAGGTGCCAAAAGATAGCAAAGATCAGTAATCCGATGAGCATCCACGAGGCAGTGCGGTGATATTCAGATGCTTTCTCGAACCCAAATATGGTGTATGAACCATGAACCTCGAAGCCGGTAATTGCCAGAAACATAATGAGTGAAGCTTGTGTCCAGTGCCAGAAGCGTTCAAATCCTTTATAAATATATACTTTACGCATTTTATAAATTTTACTAAAAATGGAACATTCTGAAAACGATTTGCTTAGTCGGTTGGTTTGTCTTCATCGTAGCTGATGATTTGCTTTTCATATTTATTTCTCGAAATCTTCACAAAAATCCGGATGAATGCGTGAACCATTACGGCCCCAAGTGTAAGGAAGAAAGCCCAAATGCCCAAAATATCAAGGGGCACATTCCGGTCGCGGCCAGGAAGATAGAACCCGGTTAGTTTCGCCAACCTCCCGTTGTTCCGGGTATGGCATTCGGCGCAACTTACTGCTTGTTCTTTTGGCGAAACCATGTGGTTGATGGGCCAATACATTTGAGTCTCGATAAAACCATATTGCCCGCTATATTTTAGTCCCGACGTTTTCATTCCGGCCTCTGCGGCTTCTTTCCAGTTAAAATCATTCCAGAAAGCACTATCGCCCCTGGTTTCCCCAAAAAGTTTAGGTTGGATTAACCGCATGTTCACTTTATCGAAAATCTGATCACCCACATGAATTTTTACAGGAATTATTTTTGAATGCCTGTCGCTGTATGATCCATGAAGGGTATTCATCTGAACCGGAACCGATGTAATGGAATCACCCAGGTGATACTGCTCGGCAGTACCATTGAACCAAACATAGTCGGGTTTAACATGGCGCTCCCACTTAAACGAACCTTTGATTGACATGTAATAGTGGTTTCCCAGCGAATCTTCCAGTTCGTATGGTTTCCCATCTTTCAGTTTCCCGGCATCCGACCATTTCCACGACATTTTAGTTGAATTAACTTTAGCATACTCCGGAATATGACAGGCCTGACAAGAAACCCTTGAACCATGACGGTTAAGTACATCGCGCAAGTGAGGCGTACTGGTATGACACTGCTCACAGGTTGCCCGATTTGTATTATCCGGCGAAACAGAGTACAGCTTTCCAATTATCTGATGGTTCTTTGCTGTATGACAATCCACGCATTCCATGTTCATGCCATTTGCCCCCATGTGAACATCAACATCTCGGGTGGTTGAAAGCATTGCAACGTCAAGGTCTCCATGCTTCACATTGTTTCCGCCACCGCCAAAAAAGTGGCACGAACCGCAATTGCTCCTTTTCGGTGATCCCACACTCTGTGCTACTTTTTCAAGGTTTACCGTACGATCAGGATAGCCGGCCATCGAGGCTCCTTTTAGATAGGTATCGCTGTTATCGTGGCAAACCATACAATCCACGTTTCTCTGATTATTAAAATCAAACTGATTGCTGTTCATCCCGAAACCAATATGGCATTTGGCACACGATTGTTGGTTAGAACTGGTGCCAATACAAAAGTTGTTCATTACATTTTTCTTACCTGCCGAAGCAATGCCCTTTCCTTCGACATAAGCTACACGTTCCCAGTTCCAGTGCGACGAGGCCATCACTTCTTTGGGCGTTTCTGTATGGCATGCTATACAAGCTTCTGTAACCTCCTGGGGAGTTTTAAACACCTTTTGCAAGGCAGGAAGTTTGCTGTGATTAACAGAAGGGACGGCCTTAATGGCATACTTATGCTTCAATTCTTCAAGCTTAAGATTATAGGGATCGTCTTTGTGGAGGATATTGACCAAAACAAGCGCAAGAATAATGGCCAAGATCACGAACAATATGTTCCGAATCATAATTTTATTTTGTTTTTATTTGTATTTATTCTGAACATTTGTTCGTAATAAATAATTTGTGTGCAAATATAGTGATATATCAATATCTGAGATGCAAAAAATACATTATCCACCTTCCGATCTTCTAAAAAAATATATAAAACTATATATATGCCTGATAATAAATAATTTACATCAAATAGAATTCAAATAATTTAAAACACTTTTAAATAACAACACCCTCATTACTTTCGCGGTGTTCTGCAATTTTTTTGGTCTGGAAGGCTGTAACGTTCAGACTTGCCAAAATCATCAGAGGCAATGAAATATGGGCAATCAGACGCAAAAAAGGGACCGTTTGGCTTCAAACGGTCCCTTTCATAAAAACGATTCACCAGAAAGCACATCAAGAATAAAGACGATTGGGAATCAATAATTCAAAAAACTGATCTGTCTTTTATTGTCCGGTTTTCGAAGAAGAATCACCTCTCCCTTCTATCACATCAACAATCCTTTTACAGAAATAGGGGGCAACTCTGGTCGAAAAGGCTTTGTTCGGATGAGGATCGGCAGGACCTGAGGCATATTCATCTTTCATGTACAAACCACCTTCGGTTTCAAGTTCGTTAAAATCCCACAAAAAAATATTATCTCCCGGTTCGTCCCATTGTTCTTTAACCCAGGTAAAAAAATCTTTTGCTCTTTGGGCTTTTTCTGGCGTGCTACGCTCTTTTGTCAAAGCAGCGCCTGTCCAGACTATAAATGTTGTTTTCGGGAAAGACCGCATCTTTTCTTTTAGCTGAATGTATTGAAGTTTATAATTTTCAACCCGTTTTTCTTCCGAATTAACGTCTCCCTGGCCAACATCCGGCAAAATATCGCCCACCGGGAAACAGTGCTTCCAAATAATAACATTGTACTTTTTGGTCAGGGTTTCCAGTGTCGGTTCGTTCATGTAGTCCTTTTCTCCTTCATTTTTAATCCAGATATTGTAATAATCGTAGGGGTAATTTTTCCAGCCATATCCTCCCTCGTTATTTGGAAAGTACATTTCCCCAATCTGATAATTGGTGCCGTTGGCTTTATTAAACCGGGAAAACCACTTTTGAACATCACCTCTTTTGAAGATTTTATAGGCTACCCGCGAGGTTTCGCCTCTCCAGATATTCTTTCCGGTACTGTGGTGCAAAAACACAATATTAACTTTTGAGCTCATGGAATTTTCAGTTTTTGAATTAGATGGATTACATCCGAAAAATAGGACAAGAAACGGTATGAATAAATGGATCCGCATCATTTTTCCTGAATATTTGAGTTGATTTTGATGGTTGCAGGTGTTAATCCGTCGGAAGTTGCGGTTAAAGAGATTTCTCCGGGTTGTTTCGTCGTCCGCACAATTACTTGCGCTAACCCGCTGAAAACCTTCCGTTTCCATTGTGGCGCCGGATTGTAAACGCGGATAATTCCGGGTTTTGTGTTGATCTCGTCCCATTCATTGCGTTTCACAAAGGGTTTCCCTTCGAAAACTACCACATTTTTGCCCTTCCGGAGCAGTTGGTGATCGAGTACAAAAACCTGTTTCGGGTCGTTTCGCCCCAAATCTTTGCCCAACAACTGGCCATTCACATAAACCGACTGGTTGTTGGCCAAACTCCTGGCATAAAAAGTCACCACCGTTTGATCGGTAAAATCTGCCAGGTCGAATGAACCCCTCACGATGATATTTTTCACCTCGGCATATTCGCCATAACCTCTCCTGAAAGCCGGTTTCCATTCCGAATCGTCATAGCCGACATCAGTTTCTTCGGTACTGGGCATTTTGTCGGAAAGCTGTATTTTCAGGTCGCCAATGTTTGCCTGTTCCGACGTTTCGAGGAATTGTTCCGGATCGTGCGAAGCCGGATCGCCATTGCCAACGCCAATGATTCTGCCGGGCCCCGTGATCGAAAAAGCAATTTCATTGCTGGCAGTCGGCACCATCCGGTCCTTCAGGTCGTTCACCTGAACCGTTATAACGGCCACATCTTCGCCATCGGCATTGACCTGGCCGCGTTCGTCTGAAAGTGCAATTTTTGCCGGAACACCAGTCGTTTCAACCTGTCCGGAGCAAAACAGTTTGCCTTTCACAAACCCTTTTGCCTGAAGGGTTCCTGGTTTATAAGGCACGTCCCAGTCGATATGCCCGTTAACCGGCATCGGTTTTTTGCCCAGGCTTTTCCGGTTCAAAATCAATTCAACCTCCCCGGCATTGCTGTAAAGGGTTACTTTTATGTTTTTACCTTCCATGCCCGGCCAGTTCCAGTGAGGCATGATGTGCATCACCGGTTCGGCAGTCCACCACGATTTCAGGTAATAGAAAATATCCTTGGGGAACCCGCAAAGGTCGAGAATTCCGAATTGCGAATTTACCGCCGGCCATGCAAGCGGGTTTGGCTCGCCTCGGTAGTCGAAGCCGGTCCAGAAAAACAATCCGGAGAGAAACGGACGAGCGGCATAAAACTGCCAGCCCGACTCGGTGCCCACATTTTCGGGCATCCGGTTCGAGGCGGCCATGCGTCCGTTTGCTTTATCGTCGGTATAAATTCCGCGCGTGCCAATGGTGTTGCTTTCTTCGGTGCCAATGCCCGATTGCCACGTAAATTTCTTGTGGTGTTCGTCGATGTTGCCCTGCACAATGTAATTGTAGCCCATCACCTGGGCCGATTTGCCGCTGCCATTGTCCCAACCTCCTGAAATTGCCACGGTAAAAGCCCGTGTCGAGTCGAGGGTTTGAGCAAAATCCTGCATGGTTTTGGTTATCCGGGCTCCCTTCTCGTTGCTTTCGATGGCCCATTCTTCGTTTCCGAGCGACCAAAGCACCACACTCGGATGGTTCCGGTCGCGCACGATTAACCGCTTCAGCCAATCCAGGTGTTCCTGATCAATTCCCATAAGCCGGTTTTCGTCGAGGACCAACATTCCCAAACGGTCGCAGGCATCGAGCATTTCGGGCGTGGGCGGGTTGTGCGAGGTACGAATGGCATTGTCGCCCATCTCTTTCAATTTCTTTATCCTGAACGCCTGAAGCTCGTCGGGAATGGCCACCCCCACCCCGGCATGGTCCTGATGCTGGTTCACGCCTTTAATTTTAACATGTTGCCCGTTCAGGAAAAACCCTTCATTTGGGTCGAACCGGACAGTGCGTACCCCAACCGTAGTTTTGTAGGCATCAACAGTCTTTCCTTCACAAATAATCTTTGTTTGAAGCTGATAGAGGTATGGATTTTCGATGGACCAAAGGGTTGGCTTTTCAACTTTCAGTTTCTGAAAAATGGTGGTTTCCAGATCAGCTTTTAGTGAAACGTTGTCTATTTTTTGGCTTGCAACAGCATGATTGTTTGCATCGAGCAAGGTTTGTTCAATCGTAAAAACAGCGGTTTTGTCATTCTGGTTCTGAACGGTGGTGCGGATGGTCAGTTCGGCATTCGCGCCATTCAGTTGAGTCGAGACAAACGTTCCGTTTGGTGCCACGTGCAGCCGATCGGTTTTATTCAGCCAAACATGACGGTAAATTCCGGCGCCTTCGTAAAACCAGCCTTCCTCCATGCTGGCATCCACGCGGACGGCCACCACATTTTCGCCCCCATAATCCAGGTAGTCGGTCACGTCGTAATCAACTCCGGCATAACCACTTGGCTCGTTGCCTAAATAAAAACCGTTTACCCAAACGGTGGCATTTCGAAAAATGCCATCGAACTGGATGCTGATTTTCCGGCCCAGATCTTTTTCAGGAACAACAAACGATTTGCGGTACCAGCCCACCGACGTTTCCGGATATTTCCAGCCAATGGTGCGGTAACCGTGACTGTGGCTGGCCGAGCCTGAAAAAGGCAGTTCGACGGCCCAATCGTGCGGAAGGTCAACTTCGCGCCAGGTGCGGTCTTCAAATTTTGGGGCAGCAGCCCCGTCGCCGTAGCCGGTCTTGGCGAAATAGCTAAAATAACCGGTCCGGCTCATAAAATCTTTGGTGTAATCGGTGGCGTTGCCAAAAGCAAACCGCCAGCCGAAATCCATCAGTAAATGTTCGCGGCCCGATGGTTTCAGTTCGGTTTGGGAAAAGGTTTGCATTATTACCAAAAGCATCAACAATGCAATCAAAAAGGTTTTTTTTATCATTTTAATTGAATTTAATGATCTGAATTACTTTCGCAGGAAATGAAGAGTCATTCGGAATTCATTATTTCTTAACTGCGTTAATTATCAGATCGTTATACTTTTTAACGATTTTCATGGTCGGGTC
>JBBIHV010000038.1:21502-25763 GCA_037446835.1 Sunxiuqinia sp.
TGAACCGTCATATAATCGACATTCTTCGAACTGTGGATTTTCTCGAACAAATCCATATCACCCTCGCAGCCCCATTTGCCTTCGGTACCAGTGGTGACCAGATGATTTGGGTCGAGCGATTTGATGTAAGCTGCCGTTTCGTTTACCCAGTTCAGGAATGGAACTTTGTTGGCATCAGAGAAAGCCCGTGGCTCGTTGGCCAGCTCCCAGGTCATAATGGTTGGGTCTTCCGAATAGGCTACTCCGGTGATTTGGTTCGTCCGGCCCAGCATAAATTTAATGTGTTTGCGGAACATTTCTTTTCCGGCATCACATTGATGAAAAGTTCCGGAAAAGGCCATGAACTCGCCCCAGGTGTGACCAGCAACTTCAGGATAAGGAATGGGTTTCTTTTCGGCCCACGAAACATATTGCGCAAAGCCGCCCGACCATTCCCAGGCATTGTTCAGGAAAAGGATGGCGACCATTTTTCGTTTGGCCATTTCAGCCAGCAGGAAATCCAATCCGGCCAGTAAATCCTTGTTGTAAACACCTGGAGAAACCTGCAATGCCGGGCTGACCCGTCGCGGTTCACCATCCGGGCCTTCAGCTCCCGCCAATACGCGGAGGTTATCAATACCAGCGGCTTTCATCAGGTCGAGTTCTTCTTTCAATCGCTTGCGGTTGCCTTCTTTTCCGGGAGAACCCAAAATGGCGCCATACCAGTAATTGGCGCCGATGTAATAATAGGGCTTTCCATCGCGGATAAAATGCCCGTTTTCAACTTTAATGAATTTTCCTTCGGCTTGAATTCCGGTCACAAATGCCAGGAATGCGATGCTTAAAATGATCAGTATTTTTCTCATTGGATAGTTATTGTGTTTAAAATTAATATAAGACTTTCATTGGTTATTGACATTCCTTTCGAGTCAAGCAGTTGAATGCCCGACCTGGTTTTCAGGAAAGACTGACCGTTGAATACCCATTCAACCTTGCCTTTAGCCGAAACAACAAAACTTTTCCCTGGGTACAGTCGGTACAGGCAAAGGCAGGTTTGACTTTCACTTTTAGGTCAGGCTGCGAAGCGCTGATATTTAGAAAAGGGAGAAGAAGTATTCTTCCGGAGAAAAGCTTATTCATAACTTCTGCTATTTCTTAATTTTCTGAATATCCTGAAGAAATAAAGTCCGGTCGATTTTTGCAAATGCTTTGAAATCGGCTTCACTGGCCTGGCCAGCAAACGGGACGAAGAAATGGGTTGGTTTATCGTGTGCATTACGCCAAAACAAGACATAAGCAATTGGATAATCCTTGATGGCTGGCCAAAGCGTTTCGGTAAACCATTTTGGATCGGGCAACGATTCAGAACCTGTTTCAGAAAGAACTGCAATTTTATGCCGTTCGTTTGCAAGGGGCAGAATAATACCCATTTCCTGAGCAATAGATTTCATGTAACTTTCTTTACCGGCAATTCCACCCTGATATTCGTCAAAACCAAGCAGATCAACAATTTCATCACCTGGATAGCGTTCAAGGTACTCCTCAGAAGTTTTCATGCCGCTACCGGTTGAATAGGCGTAAAGCAAGTTATGTACGCCATGTTCCTGCAATTGGCTCACGGTATATTTCCACAAAGCAACATACTCGTCTTTTGTGCAAAGATTTTGTCCCCACCAGAACCAGCTTCCGGTATGCTCGTGCCACGGCCTGAAAATAACCGGGATCAACTGGCCTTTTTCATCTTTCAGCGAAAGGAAAAAATTGGCCAGATTATCAAGCATTTTCACAAACACCTCGTTTTTTTCGCCTCCCGGAAGCACACTTTTCACCACTTCTTTTGAGGAAACATCCCAGGCATTTTTGCCCGTTAACGGGTTGTTGCAATGCCAACTTATTTCATTGACTCCGCGCTGAGCATTGACCCACTGAATCTTACGTTTCATAATGGCAAAATCGACGCCATCGATACTTAGCGGATGCCCAAGTTCCAAATCGGCCAGTTCCCAACCGAAAACAGCGGGAAAATCACCGGCAGTTTGTTTCACATCCGAAACGCCGTCAACATTCCAGGAATGTCCATAAACCAGGTCGTCCTGATGACCGATCATAATGCCTTTGGAAATGTTTGCTACCAGTTTTTCACGGAGTTCGACCGTTTCTTTCGTTGCCATTTTATCGGCAGGTTTTTGTGCTTGTGCCCCTAAAAAAACACCGGCAACAAGTACTAAAATCATTTCTATCTTTTTCATCCTGAAATATTTTTTTATCCTGAAATATTTAATTCAATTTCTCGATCCGGGCAGCCCAGCCGCCGCCTGGCGCCAGTTGAATTTTCACTTTGTCTCCGGAAGAAATTTTAACCACTTCCTTTTTGTAATCGGTTGCATCGCGGTCGGCATTGATTCCATCTTTAAATACCACCGCCTGATAATTTCCGGTTCCTAAAAATGAAAAATCAAGCGTCAATTCGCGCGGGGTCCAGTTGGTCATGGCGCCTACAAACCAGGTTTCGCCTTTTTTGCGGGCGATGGCGGCGTACTCGCCAACTTTTCCGTCCAAAGCTACTGTTTCATCTGTAGTTGTAGGCATTTTGGCAATGAAATCGGTACATTCCTGCTCTTTCATGTAAGTTGTCGGATTGTCGGCAAGCATCTGGAATGGCGCTTCGTACATCACGTACATGGCCAACTGGTTGCAGCGCGTTCCCTGGCTCATCGGAAATGCATCGATAGGCCGGTAGTTGGCTTTGACTGCATTTCGCATTGCTCCCGGCGTGTAATCCATCGGGCCGGCCATCATTCGGATAAACGGAATGCTTACCGTGTAACGGGGCTGATTTTCAGTAGCCCACTTGTAGTTTTCCAAACCTTTAACTCCTTCGTATCCAATCACATTCGGATAAGTTCGCTGCAACCCGGTTGGTTTAAAAACGCCGTGATAGTCAACGATCAATTTGTATTGGGCGGCTTTTTGGGCAATTTCGTACAACGATGCCACTGCAATTTGGTCGTCGCGGTCAACAAAGTCAATCTTGAACCCTTTCACGCCCATTTTGGCATACTTCGGAAATGCCCGGTCCATCTCCGTTTTGACGGCATACCACGAAGCCCAAAGGACCACTCCGACCCCTTTTTGCTTTCCGTAGTCAATTATTTCCTGAAGGTTGATGTCAGGGGCAATCACTTCCAAAATGTCAGTATGGCTCGACCAGCCCCAGTCCATCACGATGTACGGTAATCTGTTGGCAGCGGCAAAATCGATGTAATATTTGTAGGTTGCCGTGTTATATCCAGCCCTGAAATCGACATGCGAAATGTTCCAGTCGCTCCACCAATCCCATGAAACGAGGCCAGGCTTAATCCACGAAACATCGGCCAGACGCGAAGGGGAAGCCAGTTTCTGTACCATGTCGTTGTTCAGCAAGTCTTTGTCTTGCGCGCTGATCACCACCGCTCTCCAGGGAAAATTGCGGAAACCACTGGTTTTGGCGATGTAATCGGCCCTTTTGGTCGGGATCAGGTTCATATTTTCATATCCGCCTAACTTTGCTTCAAGCGGATAAGTGGCATAAACGCCCATAAACCCTTTGTGCGTCTGGTTCATATTCAGGTACATACCCGGATAATCTTCCAGATCGGCTTCGAGGATCACCACTTTTTTATTGTTGCCAACATCGACCAACAGCGGCAGAAAAGCCAGCGAATCGGTGGCGAATTTCGAGATGTTGATTTCCTTGTAAAGCGCCTCGAACGAATGGTTGAATTTTACGCCTCCGCGGTAATCCCACATGTACGGAACAAATGCCTTGTAATCAGAAATAAAATTGAAGTTGGCTTCTTCGTTTTTCACGATGATTTCGCCTTTTTTCTTCGTAAAGAACCGGTAAGCTACACCATCGTTATAAGCCCTGAAAATCAGGCCATAATCTCCTTTGCAATTGAGGATCAACTGATTGTACTGATCTGAAATTTTTGCCTTTTTGTAATTGATAGCGGCAATCACCTGATCAATTTTTTCAGTTTTTGATGAACTGATTTTGACATTTTCGCCCAAAACTTCGCCACCTTCCAGTTGAAGTGAAATGGCTGACGGGGCAATAATCTGTTGCCCGTCATGCTGGACTGACCACACCATTTTTGCTCCAACTTCAAGCTTCAAGGCAATTTTGTTGTCAGGAGATTTAAGCTCAAATACTTTGCTTTTTTGTGCGCTGAGTAGTCCTGAACTCAGCAGAAGCACAACGAATAATCCGATTAATTTAGTTCTCATTTTTTATTTTTTT
>JBBIHV010000039.1:0-3832 GCA_037446835.1 Sunxiuqinia sp.
ATGAATAAAGAGGCCGAAAAATATATTCACTTATTGCAGGAAAAATATGGGGTTGACCTTTCGGTTTACGACCGGTCGTTTCTTGAAAAGGCCCTTAAAAGCAGGATGGCCTTCACCCTGTGCGATACTTCTGAAAAGTACCTTAATTATCTTGACCGGGAAACGGGTGAGCCGACCGGATTGCTCAATCTGCTCAGTAATTCGTACAGCGAGTTCTTTCGCAACCCGTTGACATTTTCGGTGCTTGAACAGGCGGTGATTCCCCGGCTGTTCGATCAGGCCGCGAAAAACAATTCCCGCGAAATCCGTATCTGGTCGGCTGGCTGTGCAGCCGGGCAGGAACCGTATTCGCTGGCCATGCTGTTCACTGAATTTCAGGGGCATCATTCACCTGAACCCGGGTTCAGGATTTTTGCAACCGATGTTTCTGCTACCGAACTTGTGAAAGCCCAAAACGGTATCTTCGACCTTAAAACCCTGAAGAACACCCGGATTGAATTGGCCGAAAAATACTTCAGGAGAAAAGGTGAAACCTTTTCCCTTGACCAGAAAATAAAAGATCTGGTTAATTTTTCCGTTTATGATTTGCTCGATCAGGATTCCAGTTCGCCACCATCGGCGGTTTTCGGCGACTTCGACCTGGTTATGTGTTCGAATGTGCTGATTTATTATGAGGTGGAATCTCAGAAACTAATCCTGCACAAAATTTACCGTTCATTAAAAAAGGGAGGTTTCCTGATCACCGGTGAGGCTGAAACGAGCCTGGTCAGTAATTTCGGAGGGTTCAGGCAACATGTACCGCCCGCTGCCATTTTTATAAAAAATTAAAAAACGCATGAAAATTAAAAACCTAAAAATTGGGACTCAGCTCAAGCTGGGTTATGGCATCCTGATCTTGTTCGTACTTATAATTGGGTTGGTCAGCTATCAGCAGACCAACAAAATTCAACAGCAAACCGAACTCATTTACGAGCATCCCATGCAGGTCAGGCAGGCCATTGGTACGATCGAATCTGACATTCATGAAATACAGATCGAGTACCGGAACATGCTTCTTGCTGTAAATGAGCGGGCTTATTCTGTTGCGCTTCAACGATCAGAAGTTTTCAGGGCTGAAGTGGTTAGGCAATTTGATGTTTTATCTGAACTTTACCTGGGACCTGCCGCCGATGTTAAATCGGCCAAAAATGCGTTTATCCAATGGGTTTCCCTGGAAAAATCAATCTTAATACAGGCCACGCCCCAAAAGACGGAAGAGGTCATGTCCCGCCTTGAAGTTTCCGGGGACATTGGGGCTGCACGGGAACTTGCATTCGATAAAATCCTGACCATTGATGAATTTGCCAAAAATAAAGCTCAGGAGCTCTATGTAACTTCCCAAAAAATTGACAGCTCGCTAAGCAACCAATTAATACTGCTTATTGCGGCCATTATCCTGCTGTCGTTCCTCATCAATATTGTTTTGCTGCGAAACATTCGCACCCCGTTAAATGAATTGACCGCTACCACCCGGCGCTTTCACGAAGGCGATTTATCGGCCCGAAGTTCGTATCAATCCCGAAACGAGTTTGGGGCGCTGTCCGGTTCGTTCAATACGCTGGCCGACAGCATTCAGGCAACGACTGAACTGAACCAAAAAACAACAAGCCTGGCTGAAATAATGATGAGCGAAAATGATCCGGCAAAATTTTTCCGGACTGCTCTTCTGGCGCTTTCGGCACATACCAATTCGCAAATGGCCGCAGTTTACCTGTTAAGCGACGACAAAAAACATTTTAAATGTTTTGAATCTGTCGGAATGGAGAGCAAGGCCAGGCAAAAATTTAAGGCCGGTTCGCTGGAAGGCGAATTTGGGGCGGTGCTTGCCGCGAAAAAGATTGTTCACCTAACCAACATCCCCGACGACACGCCGTTTTCGTTCCCGGTGGTGACAGGTGAATTCAGGCCACGGGAAATCGTTACCATTCCGGTCCTCGATCGGGACGAAGTGGTAGCGGTTATTTCACTGGCCTCGCTTCAGGAATACACTTCATCGTCGGTCCAATTGATTCAGGAAATGTGGATCATGCTCATGACGCGCTTTGTTGGCGTGCTTTTGTTCAAAAAAATTACCGATTTTTCGCTGAAGCTCGAAAAACAGAACCACGAACTCGAACAACAGGCCCGCGAAATGTCCCTGCAAGCCGACGAACTGAAAGAATTCAACATTGAGCTCGAACTGCAAAAGAAACAACTCGACGAAGCCAACCAACTGAAAAGCGCCTTCCTGTCGAACATGAGCCACGAACTCCGGACCCCGCTCAATTCGGTCATCGCCCTTTCGGGTGTGCTGAACCGAAGGCTGAAAAATCAAATTCAGGAAGTGGAATTCTCGTATCTGGGAATCATTGAAAAGAATGGGAAACAATTGCTGGCGCTCATCAACGATATTCTCGATTTGTCGCGGATCGAGGCGGGGAAAGAGGAAATTAACTGGTCACAATTCACGGTTCAGGAATTGGTCCTGAATATTTTTGACACGGTGCGGCCTCTGGCCGATGAGAAAGGAATATCGCTCGTAAGCCGGATTCCCGACGACCTTCCGGCCATGGTCAGCGACCTTAAAAAATGCCACCACATCCTTCAGAACATCATTGGCAACGCCGTGAAATTTACCGAAAAAGGACAGGTTGAACTGACCGCCGAACACAACAACGGAAAATTTTATGTCGGGATAAAAGATTCAGGAATTGGCATTCAGGAAGATCAGTTGCCCCATATTTTTGATGAATTCAGGCAGGCCGACGGCAAAACATCGCGCAAATTTGGAGGCACCGGGCTTGGACTGGCCATTGCCAAAAAATATACGCAGATGCTCGGTGGAAGCATCGAGGTGAGGAGCCAGGAAGGCGCAGGCTCAACGTTTGTGGTCATGCTCCCCGAAAGCCCATCAAACCATCAAACCATCAGCTCCTCAAACTATCAGCCTGAAAACAAAGATCCACTTTACGTTACGACCGAAACCGGGCTTGGAAAGTCACTCCTGTTGGTTGAAGACAGCGAGCCGCAGATCATCCAGCTTTCAGACATCCTGGAGGAAGAAGGCTATTCTGTTCAGGTGGCACGAAATGGGAAACAGGCGCTGGAAGCCATTCAGTTATTTATTCCTGATGCCATGATCCTCGACCTGATGATGCCTGAAGTGGATGGTTTTGAAGTGCTTGAAACCATCAGGAAGCAGAAAGAAACCAGCACTTTGCCCGTTCTTATTCTTTCGGCCAAACACGTTACCAAACACGAACTGAATTTCCTGAAAGGAAACAACATTCATCAACTTATCCAGAAAGGCGACGTGAACCGGGAGGAATTGCTGGGGCACGTCAGGAATATGGTGCATCCGAAACCGATGGAACGGGCTGATGCGAAAGTGAGAAAACCATCTGTTAAACCAGAGAACGGAAAACATACAATCCTGATGATTGAAGATAATCTTGACAACACGGTTACCGTAAAAGCCCTGCTGGACGGAAAATATGAAATCGTTACGGCGACGGATGGGTTGACGGGCCTCGAAAAAGTTAATCGATTGGTTCCCAGCCTGGTACTGCTCGATATTTCGTTGCCAGGGCTCGATGGTTTTTCCGTTTTGAAAGAAATCAAGAAAAACGAAGCCCTGCAACACATTCCGGTCATTGCCCTTACAGCCCGCGCCATGAAAGGCGACCGCGAAGATTTGCTTGCACAGGGCTTCGACGATTACATTTCGAAACCGATCGATCATATTTTGTTCGGGAAAACCATCCTTCGTTGGTTAAATGGGGATGGGGAAAAACAGGAATGAGTTATTGGGAAA
>JBBIHV010000039.1:3932-6149 GCA_037446835.1 Sunxiuqinia sp.
ATGGGAAATTTTTAATTTTGTTGGAAATGAAGCCATAATTTGTAAAAATCAACGCGCTCGCACTACCTGTTTTCAGGCAAACGCCCTTCTCTTCGTGAAGAGAGGGGTCGGCGGTGAGTTGGTTGAAACCCAATTTGATTGATTCAGGAACCAAATTGGAACTCAATTTTTTAAAATTTTAATCTATGATATGGTGAATCCGAAAATTTTAGCCATCGACGATAATGCCGATAACATCGTAGTGTTGAAAGCGTTGATGGGAGAGGCTTTCCCGGAAGCTACATTTACCAGCGCGCTTTCTGGAAAAAGCGGAATTGAACAATGTCGTACCGAAAAACCCGATGTGGTTTTGCTCGATATTGTGATGCCCGGAATAGACGGATTTGAAGTTTGCCGGATTTTGAAAGCCGACGAAACGACCAAAACCATTCCGGTAATCATGGTCACAGCGGCCCGGACCGACAAGGAAAACCGGATCAAAGCGCTGGAAATGGGAGCCGATGCCTTTTTGGCCAAACCGGTTGACGAATCGGAACTGACCGCGCAAATACGCGCCATGCTCCGCATCAAAGAATCGGAAGACCGCAAACTTGACGAAAACGAACGGCTGAAGCGCCTGGTGGAGGAACGTACCATTGTCCTGCAAAAAGAGCTGGAAGAAAAAAGAAAGGTCGAAATGGCGCTGAGGGATAGCGAAGAACGGTTTCAAATGCTATTCAATAAAGCCCCGCTTGGCTATCAATCGCTTGATTTTGAGGGCAATTTTATTGAGGTGAACCAGCAATGGCTTGAAACACTTGGTTACTCCCGTCAGGAAGTTATCGGAAAATGGTTTGGCAACTTCCTTTCTCCTGAATACCGCGATGCCTTTCGCGAAAGATTTCCCCTCTTTAAAGCCCTGGGCCAGATTCACAGCGAATTTGAGATGTTCCATAAAAATGGCTCAATCCTGTTTATTTCTTTTGAGGGAAAAGTTGGGCGAAATTTAAATGGCGATTTTGTACAAACACACTGCATTTTGCAGGACATTACCGAGCAAAGAAAAGCACAGCTTGAACTGAAGGAGAGCGAAGAAAAATACCGCCGCATGGTCGAACTTTTGCCCGACGCCATTATCGTACATCAGGAAGGGAAGGTTGTTTTTGCCAACCCGGCGGCCTATCGGTTCACGGGGGCAACCTCCCCCAATCAACTGCTAGGCCGGTCTGCCATCGACTTTGTGCACCCCGACGATCGTGCCGAGACCATGGCAAGAATTATAAAAATGTATGAAACAGGTGAACCTTCCGGATTTGCCGAGGAAAAATTTATAACCCTAAACCATGAAGTTATTGATGCCGAAGTCATCGGAATTCCCATAAACTTTCAGGGGAAGCCTGCCATACAAACCATTCTGCGTGATATGACCAAGCGCAAACAGACCGAGCGCTCGTTGCAGGAGCAAAAGAATGAATTCGAAACCATTTTTAACCTGGTGCCAGCCCAAATCTGGTACAAAGACACGCACAACAACATCCTTCGCGTAAACCAACAGGTTTGCCGCGACATTGGTTTGCCCGGCCAGGAATTGGAAGGACGCGCCACCCGCGATTTGTTTCCGGAATTTGCCGATCAGTATTATGCCGACGACCTTGAAGTGATCCGCTCTGGCCAACCAAAACTTGGGATCATTGAGCAAATTAAAAACGCTTCCGGAGAGTTGAAATGGCACCATACCAACAAAGTACCGGTTTTTGATGATCAAGGTGAAGCCACCGGAGTTATTGCCTTTGCACTCGATATTACGGAGAGTAAAATTGCTGAAGATGAATTAAAAGCAAGCCGCGAAAGATGGGGAAACCTTTTTAACAACAGCCCCAGCGCCATCGCGGTTTGCCAGGTGGTTGACGACGGGAACGATTTCGTGTTTACCGACTTCAATCTTACAGCCCAGAAGACCGATAACCTCAACCACGACGAGGTTGTCGGAAAACGAATCAGCCAGTTGTTTCCGGCAGCCGACGATCTGGGGCTCCTCGATGTTTTCCGCAGGGTTTGGCGAACCGGGAAAACTGAATACATCGACTCGACTTTTTATAAGGACAACCGGATTGAAGGCTGGCGCGAAAACATTATTTACCGGCTGAATACCCGAGAAGTGGTGGCGATTTATAACGATGTATCCGACCGGAAAAAAGCCGAAATTGCCCTGCGCGAAAGCGAACAAAGGTTCAGGTC
>JBBIHV010000039.1:6249-19116 GCA_037446835.1 Sunxiuqinia sp.
CCGACCGGAAAAAAGCCGAAATTGCCCTGCGCGAAAGCGAACAAAGGTTCAGGTCAATATTCAGTGTTTCTCCTCACGCGATCTCAATTTCGGATATTGAAACCGGCAAGCTGGTCGAAATAAATGAAGCTTACGAAAAAATATATGGCTTCGAACGGGATGAAATTATCGGCAAAACTTCTTTCGACCTTGGAATATGGGTTAATGAAGCTGATCGAAAAGTTGTTATGGATGCGCTTCATAAAGATGGATCATACAGCAATCTGGAAATCGAGTTCAGGACTAAAAACGGATCGGCCATCAACTGCCTGATTTCTGGAAGCATGGTTCTGATTGATGGTACGAATTATATGATTACGCTGGTGAACGATGTTACACTTCTGAAAAATGCCGAACGAGCCATAAAAGAAAGCGAAGAAAAATTCCGCAGCATTTTCGAAAACCATTCCGCCATCAAACTTTTTATCGATCCTGAAACCGGTGAAATTGTTGATGCGAACGAAGCCGCAGCAAGGTATTACGGCTGGTCGCGCGAGGAGCTGAAGCAAATGAAAATACAGCAAATCAACACCTTACAGCCCAAACAAGTTTTTGAGGTGATGAAAAAAGTAAAGGATCAGGAGCAAACACATTTTGAATTCAGGCATCGGCTGAAGGATGGCTCGATTCGTGATGTTGAAGTATTCAACAGTAAAATTGAAATTGGCGGAAAAGTTTACCTGCACGCCATCAATCACGACATTACCGAACGCAAAAAAGCTGAAAAAGAGTTGCTCCGGTATAATTCGAGGCTCGAACTGGCGATGGATTCTGCAAATATGGCCTGGTGGGAAATGGACGTGCAAAGTGGTTCAGTTATTTTCGAGAACAGGAAGGCCGAAATGCTGGGTTATTCACCTGATATGTTTAAACACTATACCGATTTTACCAACCTGATTCACCCGGAAGATTTCGACAAAGCCATGGATGCCATGAAAACGCATTTGGATATGACGGTTGATAAATATGAAGT
Source organism: Sunxiuqinia sp. (assembly GCA_037446835.1). GTDB lineage: Bacteria > Bacteroidota > Bacteroidia > Bacteroidales > Prolixibacteraceae > Aquipluma. The sequence continues at coordinate 7,262 of JBBIHV010000039.1, forward strand.
TGAATACCGGATAAAATCGAGCGATGGTCGTTATCAATGGTTTTACGACATTGGTTCTGTAATTAAAAGGGACAAAAATGGACGGCCGTTAACCGTTGCCGGCCTGGTTTTAAACATTGGCCAACGCAAACAGGCCGAAGAAGCGCTAAAAGAAAGGGAACAACTGTTCCGTAGCTTGTTCAATGCTTCGCCGGATGCCATTGTACTGATCGACCCCCATCATCCCACCGTTTCGTGGCCGATTGTTGACTGTAATGAAGCATCGTGCCTGATGAATGGCTACACCCGTGAAGAAATGATCGGGCATTCCATTGATGTAGTGAATACCAGGGAGGCTACACCTGAAGAGCGCAAGGCCTATTTAAAAAACCTGAAGCAAAAAGGAATTGTTCACGACGAGTTCATCCACCGGCATAAAGATGGCCATTTTTTTCCCGTCGAAGACTCTTCTTCCCTTGTCACCATTGGAGGGCATGAATTCGTGCTGGGTATTAACCGCGACATCACCGAACGCAAACAGGCCGAATTGGCGCTTCGTGAAAGTCAGGACCGCTATCGCAGTTTTATTTCGCAGGTTTCGGAAGGCGTTTACCGTTTCGAATGCGACCAGTCGATTGACATTACCCTTCCGGTGGAAGAACAGATTGATTTGATGTACGATCACTTTTCAATAGCCGAATGTAACGACGCCATCCTGAAAATGTATAAACTGAGCGACGAAACCGAAATGATGGGCAAAGGGCTGCTTGATTTTCATGGCGGGCGAAACAACCCTCTTAACCGCGAAACGTTACGGGCATTCATCAGGAGTGGTTACCGGATTGAAAATGCAGTGACCGAAGAATTGAACATTGCCGGGCAGCAGATGTACATCAGTAACAATTCACTGGGGATTGTCGAGGATAACCGGCTCGTCAGGTTGTGGGGGACACAGACCGATATTACCGAAAAAGTAAGGGCCGAACAGGTGCAGCAAGTGCTTTACTCCATCTCGAATGCCGCTCTTTCGCCAATCGAATTGCCTGAACTGATTGAATTTATCAGTCAGGAAATTGGGAAATTGCTCGATTCGACCAACTTTTACATCGCCTTTTACGATGAAAAAACCGACTTGCTTTCAACCATTTATGAACGCGACGAGAACGATGTCCTTCAAACCTGGCCTGCCGAAGGTTCGATAACGGGTTTTGTGATCAAAAAGCAGAAGTCGATGCTCATCAAGGATTCAGATGTGCAGAAGTTTTATGAAGAGGAAGGAATAAAGCTATTGGGCACTCCTTCGAAAATTTGGCTTGGGGTTCCGTTAAGCATGAACAACAAGGCCATCGGGGCTTTGGTGGTACAAAGTTACGACAACCCGGAAGCCTACACCGAAAAAGACAAGCTGATGCTCGAATTTATTTCGAACCAGATCAGTATTTCCATCGAACGTAAAAAAGCCGAGCATGAAATCAAGGAAGCCCTGTTTAAAGCGCAGGAATCCGACCGTCTGAAATCGGCCTTCCTGGCCAACATGAGCCACGAAATCCGAACGCCGCTCAACAGCATCATCGGTTTTTCAGAACTTATGACCGATCCCGATTTTGAGGTGGATCAACAACTCCAATTTGCCCAGATGATCAATACCAGCGGGAACAACCTGCTTTTAATTATTAACGACATCATGGATATTTCAAAAATTGAGGCGGGCCAGGTCCTGGCACAAAAATATCCGGTTTCAATGAATCACTTAATTGGCGACATCCGGAACGAATATTCCTATAAAGCTTCCGAAAAAGGGCTTGAATTAAAACTTGATATCCTGAACCCGGAAGAGGACATCCGCATCGACAGCGATGAAGTTAAGCTCAGGCAAATTCTGATCAACCTGGTGGGCAATGCCCTGAAATTCACCAGGGAGGGCTTCGTCGAACTGGGCTTCCGCACAACCGGTGGTTTTATCCAGTTTCATGTAAAAGACACCGGAATAGGGATACCTGCTGAATTCCACAACACAATATTTGAACGTTTCCGCCAGGTTGAAGACGCCAGTACCCGGAGGTACGGGGGCAACGGCCTGGGCCTGGCCATTTCAAAAAGCCTGGTCGAATTACTGGGCGGAAAGCTTTGGCTGGAATCGGAACCGGGAAAAGGGACAACTTTTTATTTTACGGTACCACGATGATAAAAATCCTTGCCATCGACGACAACCGCGACAACCTGATCAGTTTGGGCGCAATCGTCAGGGATTCTTTCCCTGATTCGATATTTGTTATGGCTTTAAACGGTGAAACGGGGATTGAACTTGCCCTCGCCAACGATCCGGACGTGATTTTACTCGACATTTTAATGCCCGGGCTCGACGGGTTTGAAGTCTGCCGCCGCTTGAAACAAGACCAGCGGGTACACGAAACCCCGGTTGTTTTTTTTACTGTTTTGAAAGAAGACCGTGAAAACCGCATCAAAGCGCTTGAGGCCGGCGCCGAGGCATTTCTGTCGAAACCCATTGACGAAACTGAGCTGATCGCGCAAATCAGGGCAATGGTTAAAATTAAACAGGCCAGCAGGCTGAAACGTGATGAAAATGAAAGGCTTTCCCGGCTGGTGGCCAAACGCACCACCGAGCTTGAACTGGAACACGCTGAAATGCTCAACCTGCTGAACAGCCTGAAAGCCGAATTTGAATCGCACCGGAAAATGGAAGGTGCGTTAAAAGAAAGCGAGGAAATGTTCCGGCACATTTTCGAATTCCACACCGCCGTAAAATTGATTATTGATCCGGAAACCGGAAATATTTTCGATGCCAATCGTGCGGCTGAACGTTTTTACGGATGGACGAAAGAACAGCTCAAACAAATGAAGATTCAGGAAATCAATACGTTCCCGTTAGAGAAGGTCAACCACTTCATGCAAAAGGCCCGGGCAAGGCAACAGGAACGGTTCGACTTTCAGCACCGCCTGGCCAATGGCACCATTCGCGACGTGGAGGTTTTCAGCGCCAATATTGAAGTCAAGGGTAAGACCCTGCTTCATTCCATCATCCACGACATCAGCAGCCGAAAGCAGGCCGAAAGTTCGATAAACATCAGTGAAGCCCGGTTGAGAAGGGCCGAACTCGCATCAAAATCAGGAAATTGGGAGCTCCATTTTGACACACAGACCATGGTTGCATCCGAAGGGGCCTCAAAAATTTACGGAGTTAAAAAAGATCGTTTCAAATTCGAGGTCATAAAAAATTTCCCGTTGCCCGAATATCGTCCGATGCTTGACCAGGCCATTAAGAATTTGCTGGAAAACGATGAGCGCTATGACATTGAATTCAAGATTAAAACCGGCGATACGTTCGAAATCAAAGACATTCATTCAGTAGCTCAGTACGACCGCGAAAACAGAATCCTGTTTGGTGTCATTCAGGACATTACCGAGCGCAAACAGGCCGAAGCCGAAATCCTCAAAAGCAAGCAGCAATACGACAATCTGGTCTCAAAAATCCCGGTTGGGGTTTATATCCTGAGGACCAAACCCGATGAGACTTTTGCGCTGGAATACGTGAGTCCCAGAATGGCAGAAATGTTAGATTTGAGTGTTGAAAGCCTGCTTGCTCATCACGATATCATTTTCAGTGCAATTCACCCTGACGATTTAGATGGATTTGCAAGGTTAAACCTGGAAGGGATTCAACAAAAGCGGCCATTCGACTGGAAAGGACGTGTCGTTGTTGCCGGGAATGTCAGGTGGCTGCACATTTCTTCATTGCCCCAATTGTTGGACGACGGGGATGTTTTCTGGCATGGAATGGTTGTCGATATCACCGACCGGGTGCGCGACGAAGCCGAAATTAAACTTAAAAATGAGGAACTGATTAACCTCAATGCCACCAAAGACAAATTCTTCTCGATCATAGCACACGACCTGAAAAACCCGTTCAACAGTATTATCGGCTTCAGCAATCTATTGATTGAACAGGTTCAGCGAAAGAACTACGACGGGATTGCAAAGTATGCCGAGGTTATCCGGGATTCGTCGGAACGAGCGATGGGTTTGCTCCTGAACCTGTTGGAATGGTCGCAGGTTCAAACCGGCAGGATGGTATTTAGTCCTGAAATTGTTGAAATTGATAAACTTTTTGATGATGCGGTTGAATTACTGGGAGTTACAGCCCGGCAAAAGTCGATCAACATAATCAGTAATTTGCCTGGCGAAGTTTCAGTTTTTGCCGATAAAGCCATGATCGCCACCATTTTAAGGAACCTGATTTCGAATGCCATAAAATTTACCAACCCCGGAGGTGAAATTTTTGTTTCAGCCCGGCATAAAACGGGAGAGCTGGAAATTTCCGTTCAGGACAATGGCGTTGGGATAAAAAAAGGCTCGATTGACAAACTCTTCCGGATCGACGAAAATATTTCGACTCCGGGAACAAAGGATGAAAAAGGCACCGGGCTTGGCCTGATTTTGTGCAAAGAATTTGTCGAGAAGCACGGCGGGAAAATCTGGGCCGAAAGCAAAATAAAAAAAGGGAGTACGTTTTATTTTACGGTTCCAACCCGGAAGGCGCACTGAGGAGAAAAATCCAACCCGGAAGGCGCATAAATCGGATAAAAGAGAGGCGGTCACAAAACTTGATTTTTGAAACCGCCTCTTTTTACGACCTGTACCTCAGTTTCAGGACTGTTTTTTCTTCTTGCGAATAAAATAGAAAACAGCGCCGCCAACTACAACAATACCGCCAACAATGGCATAGGTCATGGTATTTGATGATTTTTTGGGCGTGTCGTCCGAGTAATAGATCGAAGAATCCATGTTGTCGGTCGAAATGGTATCTTTTGGTTGTTCGGCAGCTTTTGCCGAATCTTCCTGGGCATACAATCTGGCTGTTCCGCCCAAAATTAACAGGCCTAGCAAGGCAAATAGAATTAACTTCTTCATCGTTTCAATTTTTAGAGGTGTTTATTTCAATTTTTTTAATGAATCCATCATATTTTTTGGCCGTTTCGGGCGATGTTTTCCGGTACGAAGCGGCCATAGCTTTCAACGCAGGAATATATTTTGCATTTAACCGGAGGCAATCCCGAAGGATTTTTCTGGACCGGGGCACATCGGTTTCGGCATAAATTGCGGCCAGTTTCGGATAAACGTCAAACTGTTTCCGGTTTGCCCGGATAGCCTTTTCATACCATGCCGCCGCTCCTTCAACCTGCTTGTCTTTGAGCGCCCGATCGCCCAACAAGATCAGCGCCGGTTCGTAACCCGGATTAATTTTCAGGCACTTATCGAGCATCGTTCCGGCCTCATCGTTCCGGCCCAGCGCAAATAAAGTTTCTGCAAATTTAGTATAGATCAGTTCATTTTGCGGGTCCTTCTCCAGCGCATTTTGAAATAACAATGCAGATTTAACGTAGTTGCCCGCCTGAAATTCCCGGATTCCTTGAAGATCATCTTTGGTAAGTCGTTCAACGACAGCACAAACCGGGATCCCGTCGGCAAAAATCGTATGAATTGTATTCCGGGGTGGCCAGGTTTTATTTTTTAGGACGTCGGGCGGAATGTAGCTGTTGGCAACGATAGCATAGTCCCAGTCGTATTTGCTGCGTTCGGGGTAGGGGAAATAAACACATTTTATATCTTTTTCGTCACGGAAATACCATTCAACAGGGAAGTTTCCGCCAACCACAACCGGTTCCAATTCCGGCTTGTTTTTCAGGTATTCCTGAAGCCATTCGGCGCCTTCGCGCATGGTGTGGTAATAATAGTCGGTTTCGTAATGGCCGTACGCGCCTTTCAGCCCGCCGACCGATTGGTTGTAATACAAGTAAAAATACGGGTAATTGGCGGCCATAAATTTCAGCGGGTGAACCGACAGGAGGATCAGGAGGGCGATTGCTGAAACCTGAACGATGCGCTGTTTAAACCTGTCAAAAAAGGCCTGGATTCCGAGTGCCGCGATCAGGATAATTCCGGGATAAACAAAAAGAAAATGCCGCCACGAACCATAAAGGTTCGAGTGTTTCAGGATGACAAAAACTACCGGGAAAAGAATGGTGAAGCCCAATAATCCCACCCGTATTTTCTGGTTTGAGGTAAAATTTTTCCGGACATTCACGAAAAAGGCCACCAATCCTGAAAATACGACAAGCGGAATGGTAATGGCCATGTATTTGGGCAGGTAATACCAGGGATGGAAGTCGGACCAGATGAAGCGGCCTTCAAAAATTTGCCTCACGGTTATGGGGTAATGGGTCATAATCTGGAACGATTTCCAGGGATGGACGATTGGGTTTTCGAGCCCGTACGGCCAGGTGACGAGGCCCAGCAGGTAAGCTGCCAGCGATATTCCGGCCAAAGGAGCCAGGTATTTTTTCAGGATTGCTGACGGGAACTTCTTGCCAGAAAGCCATTCAAGGCCAAATTTCAGGGAAACAAAAAATCCGAAGTAAAAGAAAACCAGGATACCGCCTGCACGAATCCCAAAAGCAAATGCCATGCTGACAATCAGCAGGACAATGGTTTTGGGCGAAGGTTTCTGTTCAGGAAAAACGAATTTTAAGGAATAATAAATGCTTGAAATATAAGCCAGTGCAAACGGAATGTCTTTCAGGTTGTTTTGGGCATGGCCCAAAAAAGTGGGCGAAACGGCAAACAGGAATAAAACCAGCAGGGCTGCGCCATATCCCGTCAGCCAGGCGGCAAACAGGGCAGTTACCAAAATGGCGAGCCAACCTGAAACGCTGCACAGCAGGTGCCTGAAAAGGTAAATATCGTCAATTCCAAATGCGTGGATCAGGATGGTGACCAGGTTATCGAAAGCTTGTCCGTAATATTGCAGGTAGGTTTTGGGCGTGTTCAGCGCCGATTTGTCGGTCGTGTGGCTGCTGAAGTAGTTGTAAACCAGTTCAGATTGTTTATAGTGCACTTCCTCGTCGCCTGAAATTCCGGCGTCGCGGCTGATCAGGAGCATGGCAGCCAGCATCAAAAAGGCCAGTATCCAAAATATTATCCTGAGATTTTTTTCGCGCATCATTCCGTTTCGGCATCGTAAAACTTCTTCACCAGGTAAATCGGCCGGTTTTGCGATTCCTTGTAAATCCGGTAAACGTATTCGCCCACGACCCCAAGAAAAATGAGTTGGATGGACCCCAAAAAGTAGATGCTCAAAACGGTTGACGACCAGCCGATGATTGCAAAACCGAAAATCTTGGCAATCAGCACATAAATTCCGGCGAGCATAAAAACAATGGTTCCGAAAATTCCCAGAAAAAGGCAGACTTTGATCGGGAATTTCGAGAAGGAAAAAATGGCATCGGCGCCCAGAACGATCAGTTTCCCGACCTTCATTTTAGGTTCGCCTTCGAGTCGTTCCTCGCGGACATATTCCACATATCCCTGCCTGAACCCGATGTACGACCTGAGTCCGGGCAGGTAGCGGATCGTTTCTTTCATTTGCAGCAGGGCATTTACGGCAGCACGGTTCATCATCGAAAAATTTCCGGAGTTTTCCATGTCGTCAATCCCGGCCACTTTTTTAAAAAGGGCATGGAACAAATTGGTAGCCAAACGCAGCCGTTTCCCTTTCCGGCCCAGGCGTTTCCCGCTCACAATGTCGAACCCATCCTCTTTGATCATCCGGTACATTTTGGCCAGCAGTTCGGGTGGGTCCTGAAGGTCGCCGTCCATCAGCGCCACGTAATTGCCCAAAGCCAGTTCAATTCCGGCGGTAAAAGCGGCCTGATGCCCGAAGTTTTTCGACAGGTCAACAATTTTAATCCGTGGAAAGCGATGGCGGGCTTCCTTAAGTTTTTGAAGCGTGGAGTCGGTGCTCCCGTCGTTTATAAATAAAATTTCGTAGTTGCTGGCAAACGTTTCAATGGCTTGAACCGCACGGGAAGCCAGTTCATCAATCAGGCCTTCTTCATTATAAACAGGAATTATGAGTGAAACCATGGAGTTGCTTGTTTTATTTCTGCTTACCTTATTCTGCCCCGGCAGGGCCATTTGTGGTTTAAAGATACAGATTTCAGCTTGAATTTACCACAAGGGCAGAAGTTGCCAATCTTCCGGATTTAAAATATCGCCAGCTCGGGGAAGAAGGCTTCCCTTCGCTGGCTGACATTGGTTGGTTTAGAAAAGTATCCCGAAATTCAGGATGAAAAGCGATAAAATTTAGGTTAATATTATTTGAAACTGATTGATATTCAAATTTTTGACAATTCTTTTCGTTTCATGCCTTGTGCGCCGTTCCGGGGATTGGCACTTCAAACTGCATGTCAACCGGGCCAAACTCAATGACTTTCGGGCCAAGGTCCATGTCCGATTTAAAGATTTCGTCCCAGGTAATTTTCTTGCCGGTGTAGGCTGCTGTTCGTCCCATGATGGCCGTCAGTGTTGAAAGCGCCGTAATTTCACCATAATTCACATATTCGCCGGTCCGGATGGCGTGCACCAGGTGCATGTGTTCCTGAATGTAGGGTGAAATTCTGGGCATGCTCATTTCGTTGCCGTTTTCATCTTTAGGATATTCGAACTTCCATTTTACCGAACCATCCATGTTCCAGATGGTGTTAACGCAATTTGTATATCCTTCGGTTCCCATGATGAATTCGCCGGTCCCGTTGGCGCAGTTGTCGATCTGACGGCACATGCTGTGCGAGAAAGTGCCTCCGCCGTAGTCGAAGTCGATGCTGAAAAAATCATACTGGTCGCCGGTCAAACGGCGCGCGCGGCCTCCGTATCCAACAGCACTTTCGGGCTGACGGCCCAGGAACCAGTTGATGACGTCGATGTTGTGCACATGCGTGTCGAGGATATGATCGCCGCACAACCAGCAGAAGTTGTTCCAGTTCCGGATCATGTAGGTCATGTCGTCCCAGCCCTCTTCGCGGGTGCGGAACCAGACATGGTTCTGGTTCCAGAAGGCACGGGCGGCAACCAGTTTGCCAATCGCACCATTTGCGACTTTCTCATACGTTGCAATATAATCTTCCTGATGGCGGCGTTGCGTTCCGGTAACGACGTTCAGGCCAAGGGCTTCGGCCTTTTTGGCGCTGGCAATAATCGATCGGATCCCCACCGGGTCAACGGCCACGGGTTTTTCCATAAAAACATGTTTGTTTTGCAAAACGGCTTCTTTAAAATGTTCGGGCCTGAATTGCGGAGGCGTGGCCAGGATAACCACATCCACATCGGGAAGTGCCATTAATTTTTTATATCCATCAAAACCGGTAAAGCAGTTTTCAGCCGGTATCTCTTTTTTCAGTTTAGCGAAACGTTCGCGGCAGGCATCAATTTTATCCTGAAACACATCGGCCAGTGCAACGATATGTAAGTCGGGGCCAGCGGTAATGAAGTTCATGGCTGCACCGGTTCCCCGGTTTCCGGCTCCCACCAGTCCGGCGCGCAATTTTTTCCCTTTTGGCGCACCGTTCAGGATGGGGGGCAGGCCTAGTTCTTTGGCATTTTTTTCGTGCCTGCATCCTGAAATTACGGCACTGGCCCCCAACAACCCGATCCCTGCCAGGGTTGTCGATTCAAGAAATTTTCGCCTGTTAAAACCTTTATTTTCTTTTTCCATGGGATACAAATTTTTTAACGAACACTTTCATCCACTTCACAAACTACCCTGAACCCGATATCCACACAATCGGAATACCACCACACACTTTTTGGCATTTGCGGATCGGTGACCAACCATTCCCTGGTTTTGGTGAAATCGCGCGAAGCACACCTGACATCTTTGGCATCGCTTTTAAACGAGCCGCCCCTGATCACATGCTCCTTTCCACGCTTTGGCCCTGTTGGGTCAACAACCTCTTTCCGGTATTCAGAATACGCTTTTGGCGAATACCAGTCGGAGCAAAATTCATAAACGTTGCCCAGCATATTTTTTAACCCGAATGGATTGGCTTTTACCGATTCAGGCTCAACTGTTTGTGCCGGGCTGGTTACTTTATAGGCCACATACGAATGAATAACAGCCGTATCGGGGCCAAAAATTTTCCTGAAAAACCCCTCCGAAGTAAATTTCTTTGGATCGCCCGGAAAGAAATACGGTGTCCGTGTTCCTCCGCGTGCGGCATATTCCCATTCGGCTTCGGTGGGCAGGCGGTATTTTTTTCCGGTTACTTTCGAAAGCCATTTACAGTAAGTATCTGCGGCTTTCCAAGTCATGGTGATGGCCGGGCGGGTTCCCTTTCCCCAGCCCTGATCGGGGGCTCCCCATGGCGGGGTTGGACCAGAAATGGCATCCACATTTTCGTTTTCTTCAGCCTCTTTGCGGCCTTGCGATGAAGTGGCTTTAAAGAATTCGAGGTATTCGTCCCAGCTAACTTCAGCTTTTGCCATGAAAAAGCGGGTCACTTTTACCGGATGCAGCGGGCCTTCGTCGGGTTTTCTCATCGGTTCGTTTTTCGGGCTTCCCATCCTGAATTCCCCCCCGGGAATGGCAACCATGTCGAAAGACACACTGGTACCGGGTATTTTTTCAGTAAAATTTGTGAATGAACTTACCAGCGTTGGCCCGGTGTAAATGCGTGTATTTTCAGTCGCACTTTTGCCGAAATTCATGTCATGCTGGTGCTTGTTTTTCGGATCGAAGTGGCCCACTTCGAGATGGCAATTCAAACAACTGATTTCGGTTTTGCTTGACAGAAAACTCAGGTGCGCATTTTCACCTTCCACGGTCAGGGTTTTCGGGAACAGGTTTTGGTGGCATTTGGCACACGATTCAACATAGACGTGCTTTTTTGCCAGGTCAAGTTTTCGCTGGGCTGGCCAGTTAAAATCAGCCGAATCTTTAAAATAATAGCCATAAATATCTTTTAATCCGTGTTTGGCTTTTGCCCAAAGCATTCCATGCCCATTTGGCGGCAGGTGGCATTCGGCACAATGCACAATTATCCCTGTTTTGTTGTCGTGGTGAGGGGAAAGTTTCCAGCTCTGGTCAGCTCCCGGGTGAACGTGGCATGAAATACAATATTCGTCGGAAGAAGTATATTTTACGGCCTTGTTTCCGGCATACATAAAAGCTAAAGCGGCAAGCAGGCCTAAAACAAATAGTAATAAAGATGCCCTTTTACCGGTTAAAAAAGTGCGCACAGAATTACAAATCTTCATAAATACATACTTAGTTTATCTCACTCTCTGCCGGTAAAAATTCCGGGAGCAAAAATTTAATTCCTGATTCTGTTTTAAATCAGGGAAACAAAGCTAATACAAGGCAATTAGCGCTGCTTTAGCTGAGGTTTACAATTGGGTTAAGGCAAGGTTAATTGTGGGTTAAAATTCGCAAGAATGTTTTTTTGAAAAATCATAAAATGGGCTGATTTTCAGTACAAAAATAAGTAATCCGGGCAAATTAACCCTGTTCAATAACATGTTTTTCAGGTCGAAATAATTTCTTCAAATTTTCCTGAAAATTTCTCGCCGTACATTTCTTCATAAAGCGAACAAAAGCGGTCGAAAGTAAAGCGTGCCAGGTTATAATTGTTTTGTTTGATGAGGGCTTTCAGCTTAAAAGCCAGTGCCTGATCATTCACGGGGTCAGAAATTAAAATTCGGTCGGTTAGTCTGATAATCAGTTCGTTGTCGTTTTCTGTGGTCAATTCGTTCACGAACTTCAGGAGGATATCAACGATGTTGTTTCCGATAAACCCTTTAAAATCGTCGAGCCAATCGTACGATTCGCCTTTAAAAAGTTCCCCCTCCTGGATGAGGTGGTAAAAATTCAGGTTAAAATCGCTATCGTGAATTTTTTCACGCTTCAGGAGTTTTAAACATTCTACATAGTCGCAGTAAACCGGTCCGCTGAAAGCCATCGACCATCGGTCCACGTGGAAATTAATCTGTACGGTTTCGAGCGATTCGAGGATCATGCGGAGTTT
>JBBIHV010000039.1:19216-25733 GCA_037446835.1 Sunxiuqinia sp.
CTGATTTTATCGGCTGCCGTTGGCCTTTTTTTGAACTTTTTCCTGAGCCGGAACCAAGCTCCTGTCAGAAAGGCAGTTAATAAAAGTGCAACCCCCGACCAGGATAGGAGAGGGTAAAGCACAAACACATTTTTGATTGGAACAATTTCAATTACTTCCTTGCTCAACTGCCATATTTCTTCTTCGCCCAAAGTCCGGGACCAGATGCTCAGGTTGTCGATTGCCCCGTTCATATTTGATGCCCAATTGAACCCGGCCACGCCGATGTACAAACTATCCCGGCCTTTATAGGCAGGGTGACCGAGCGAACGGCTGTCGAGCTTTCCATTTATGAAAATAGCCTGCTCGCCGCTCAGTTTATTGTACCTCCAAACCAGATGGTACCACTGTCCAGCCTCAATAATGGTTTTGCCCTGCAAATCGTTGTTATAGAACCCGAAATAAGGTTTTTTATCTCTGATCAGCAGGTGGATACCCTGCTGGTAGGAGTTATTTTTTGTTCCGAGGATACAATAATCGTTTTTGTGTGGCAGGTATGCTTTTATTTTCACCCAGGCGGCAACCGAAAAATCATGGTCACGGATTTTGAATTCTTCGGCTCCGGGCAAGACAATATAGCTGTTTTCTCCAAAAATGGCGACCGACGAACGGGTCGAATCGTTGGCAAATTTCACGTTGATCGGTTTACCGTTAAACCCATTAATACTGAAATCGCGTGCCTCCTTGTTGAAAGGATAATATCCTTCGAGGTTATCGGTAATTTTAAGCTGAGTGCCAATAAAATGCTGGATGATGTTTTGGGTGGGCTCGTTAAACGTTGCCGATACCGGGGTAAAACGAAAGCCGGGACTTCGTGGGGTGAGTGTTAAATTGTCGCCGGGGCCAATCGGGAAACAAAATTTTCCGCTGGTTTGGCTTTCCATTTTATCCCAATCTACATAATCAAGAACTTGAGTGTTGAACGTTACGGTACCTTTAACTGTTTTAAAACCACGAATGTAGGTGAGGACCCCAAGTATCCAATTTTCGTAATGGTCGAGCATGATAAAATTGGGTGTTTTCCCCGTGTTGGTCCAGGTGTTTTTAATATGCTCAATCAAATAGGGGTTCTGACTGGTGTCGAATATCATACTCTTAGCTGCTTCCGACTTTCGTGGAAAATTGTAATCGTTGTATATCAGGAGGCTGTTTTTTGGATCGCCTTTCAGAAATTCGCCTTTAAAAACCGGGGCTTCCCAAATCGAAAAATAGGGTTCAACTGCTTGATTCCAAACATATTGAAGCCAATCGGGGCTATTTCGGTGTTCCTGCATGGAAAAAACAACCAACCGCCGGTTTTGCTCAATCATGCTTTTCAAGGTTGGCCAGCCATCCTGTGGGTCATAAGTGTATAAATATTTGTCGATTCCTGTTTCCTGAAACAGGTCGCTCAACTCGTTGACATTGGTGCTAAAATCGAGAAAAAGGTTAAATATTTTTTCAGGTTTTTGTTTCAGAAAGTTTTTGATTTCGAGCAGTGTTTGCCTCAGAGGGAGCGATGTTCCGTCGGCTCTTTTAATCATGAGCTGGTTCTGCTGCTTTTCCCATTCCAGATAAAACCTGAACCCACCGATGTTTAAGTTTAATAGTTCCTGTATTGATCTGGTTTCGTTGAGGTTGGCATCAACACCCGAAAAATTGGAGATGACAAAAATGGTTTCGTCATATTGTTTCATCATCGATTCTTCGCTGGATTTAGCAGCCGGAACCAGAACGAGCCAGCAGAACATGAACCAAATAAAACGAAACCGTGTAATCATCTGAAATTTTTACTAAAAACCAAATTTTTGAATTTGAAAGTTATTCAAGATCCTGAAAATAGAATCCAAAAATAGTTTTCTGATTCTGAAATCTCAAATTTAGCCGATTTATTGCCCAAACATGAAAGAATGTAAAAAATTTATATTTTTGTGCCTCGAACGAAAGCGTTCATCATAAAAGAAGGGCTGTTAGCTCAGTTGGTTTAGAGCATTACCTTGACAGGGTAGGGGTCACTGGTTCGAATCCAGTACAGCCCACATAGTTACAGTGGTTTGTTGTGTAACGAGTAACAAAATAGTAACAAAGTTGAGCATTGTTTCAATTGATTGAGGTCATTCAACCTCAACATTCAAAACGCTCCTTATTCTTTCCAAACATTTGTATTTCTGGTTTCTGGCACTGGCTGCATTGGCATAACCAAGCGAACTCGCTATTTCATCAAAGCTCATATTTTTGTAGTAGAAACATTCCAATAACAGCTTGCAGGGATCGCCTATGCTTTCAATGGCTCTATTTACAACCTCATAAATATCCGGTGTATTATAAAAGAAAACAGATATATCGTCGGTTTGAAATTCTTCATCGTAGAATTTAATCATTTGCATTTCCTTTTTATTTTGCCGGAGCTGATCTAACCACAAATATTTACAAATGGAAAAGAGATATGTTTCCACGGAACAGGTAAGGTCAAGCTTTTTGGCATAAACCTTTTCCATGAGAATTACTATAGCATCCTGAAAAACGTCCTGTGCCATTTCAACATTCCCGTAATTTTTGATGATCAGGTTAACAACTTTTGGAAATTCATATTCATATAAATCATTAAGGACTTCATGATTACCCGCAACTATTCCATTAATTATTTTATCATTGTTTTTTCTTGTCCAATCATCAATATAAAAAAATGATCTTGATGATTTTTTGAACATTGGAATATTATCTTCTTCAATTTCATGTGTCTCCTCAGAAACAATCTTTAACAAGTCGTAAAATGATTCCTTTTCTATTTTTCTTTCCAGCTCTTGCTTCTGGTAATATTCAAATGCATGTTTACAGAATGGGCTTAACCGTTCAATTTGTTTCTGCCTGAAGGCAAGGTAGATTGATTTTAATATCTCGGCAAGTTGAAGGTTGCTTCCATTGTTATCTCCATTCAACCAAAGGTTTAATTCCTGATCGGCCAAATCCCATTGTTGTTTTTCAATGTCCATTATAAAAGCATTTGAAGTGTTTATCAAAAATACTTTAAAAATATTCGATAAGGAAGGGTGACATTTTAATCTTTTCAACATTAAGAATAAACAATTAATCTTAACCATGAAAAACACAATCCATTACGTTTTAATTCTTGACCAGAGTGGTTCAATGAGCAACCTTAAAAAAGAAGTTATCCTCAGTTTCAATGAGCAGGTTGATATGATATTGAAACTGAAGAAAGGTGAACCGGAATCAAACATCAAACTTACACTCTGCACTTTTAATGATGTTGTTTATTCAAATTCATTGCCCAGCATGTTGATCAAATCAAGAAATTGACGAATGAAGATTATCAGCCTGATTGTTGCACTGCCTTGTATGATGCCATCGGAGCATCGTTTGTGAAAATTTCTGAACTGATTGAGCCGGGCGATCAGGTGTTCTTTGCCATTTTTACCGATGGGCTTGAAAATGCCTCGAAACATTACCGGGCTGAAGATATTCAATTCAAATTAGATGAGGCTGACAAAAAGGGCTGGGCTGTGAAGTTCTTCTGTCGTTATGAAGATAGACGGTTTCATGAAAGCAAACTGATGTTTAAAAAAGGATCCGTTGTTGGCCTATCACTTGATGCTGCCGGGTTTAAAGTAATGGAAAATAATATTCGGTACAGTTTGAACGATATGTTTCAGAAACAAAAGAAACAGAAATCATGACCGATAATGTTTTAAAACCAGTTGTTAAATATTCAATGACATGCCAGACGAATGTACTTAAGGAATGTATGAAGTTTCTTAGTGTTGCAGTTCCAAGGGATAAAAAGGGCAGGTTGTACAATTGTGAAATTACAGTGAAAACCAATGAGGTCAACTTTGTAGTCATCGGTGCAACAAAAACAGTTTATTGTGATGCAACTGGCCCGGTTAAAATATCATTGCCTTTCTGGTATTTCAATGATATTGTAAAAAGAATTGAAAATCGATATGTCACTATCGATATATCGGATGGATTCCTGACTATTGGCAAGTTAAGCATAAGCACTGAAACGTGTTTTTTTCAGGATGATTCGATTCTGAGAAGTATTAAACTGCCGATAAACTATACATTATCTGATATTTTCAGTATTGCTAACTATTATACTCCGGAAGAGCTTGCTTTTAATAAAATCGATGTACTTATCAAAAATAATTTGGGGAAAGTACATCAGGATATTACTAAAATAGCTGTAATTTTAGAGAAGTATGGTATTAGCAAGAAAGCAATAGCGAGATTTATTTTTGAAGCAATTACCATTAAACCCCAAATGCAAACTAACCATGAATAAGCCCATTGATTTTAAAAGCCCGACACACCAACTTTCCGAAGTGTTGTATGACGTGAAATTACAGAACGTTTATTCCGATTTTAGGTTTCCAAACACACTGTTTAATTTACCAATTTGCACGCCAGATTACTGTGCTGTTGTGAACCAATCTAACGGCCAGATCATTTCAATTGTTAGCAAAAATTATCAACTTATTAGCAATCAGAAGGCTGTTGAAATGGGTAAAGAAATCTTTACTCAAATCTATCCTTCGGTAAAAGCCGATGAATTGATTCCTTACAAAGTGGTTGCTCCCAATTCAATGGCCTCAGCACATATCGACCTGATACATGAAGCCGTTGATTTCTCGGTTTGGGATCAGGAAACCTGGTTGCCATTCCTCCGAACAACCAACAGTTACAACCGTTCGGTGGCATTGTCGTTTGAAATTGGTTTTGTCAGGAAATTGTGTTCCAACGGTGTGCTGTTCAACAAGGACACAATGAAACTTAAGTATATTCACAACCGGAGCAATAAGATGGAAGTAGGAAACGATGCAAAGCAGATTGAGTCAGCTTTTGGCCTGTTTGCTGACCAATGCAAAATCCTGAAAGACTATCCAATTTCAAAGGAGCACATGTTTGCTTTGGTGTGCCAGATCCTGAATGTCAATTTGGAGCTGCCAGATGAAAAACAAATGAGGAAGAAAATAAATTCTCTGGAAAACCTGATTAAATTAACACAAGCTCTCACAGTCCGATATACCAACGAGTTCGGTTCAAATGCTTATGCTGCTTTTAATGTGCTTACCGACTTTGTTTCACATCAGGATCAATATAAAAACCTAACCGGGTATTATTTCAATGTTCGTTCCTATTTTTCAAAGCCAACCGATTGGATGGACGATTTTTCAAATAAAGCCATAGTGAAAAACTTTGTTTATACCGATTACCTGAAAGAAACCATTGATCGTCTGGAATGGATAAAGAAACATACTGGTTTTGTATGGGAATTGAACTAAACCCTTATGAATTAATTTGAATCTCTACCTTCTCAATCAATCGTGACGGTGAAACATTCAAGGCTTTTGCCAGTTTGAAAATGGTGGTGATGGTTGGCTGCCGGAGGCCACGCTCAAGGAGGGAAATATAAGTCCGGTCAAGTTCACAGTATTCAGCAAGTTTTTCCTGTGAGAGTTTGTTTGTCTCTCTCAGCTCACGTAATACTTTGCCAAATACTTCAACAACCATAGTTCAGACTTTAGTCAGAGTGAAAGTGAATTAATTCATACAGTTAATCCACGGACTATAGTCTGAATATATTATATTTGATAATTGATAAAATACCAAACTTAAAAAACCAAATATGAAAGCATTAATTAAAAAACTCGGTGAGGTTAGAATATTCTTTATTTGCTTAGCATTGTTATATTTGACTTATGCGGTCTTTGAGTATTCCGAAATTAAGGAGATAACTTCAATTACATTAAATACGGTATTGATTATTGAACTTGTTTTATTTTATCCGGTAAGATATGTACTGATTGGAGTTGTCGGCTTTAAGATCGATCAAATAAAGACCCCAAAGTTATCACCAACATTCTGGATTTCATTCTCAATTATTCTAGTTGGTTTGTTTTTTTGTGGAACTTACTATTTTGTAAACAAGGATAATGGACGATATGAATATCAGGATGGACTTGTTATTGACAAGAAAGCGGGGACGGCAAAACCGATAACAATAAATAGAGAATAGATAATTGCCTTTTCTTGAATACAAACTTAGTAAAAGAGGTTTGTTTCATGCCATTATAAAAAGAAAAGCCGGGCGGAAGAGTGGAAAGGTCTGCCGCCAACCTGGTTTCAGGAGAAAGTATGAGGAGTTGCCCGTCCTCGCGTTCGGCTTCTACTATTTTTAAATGATATAACAACGACAATGCAAACACAGATCAAGCCAGACTGGATAACTCCCCAACAATGGGAAGCAGTACCATCAATAGAATGGTGGGAGGATCAAAAGAACTCAATGGACTATCAAGCACGATTGAAGCCAGCAACACCGGAGGAAGCATTAGCCCAAACTACGAGACTGAGGAACGAGAAGAACTGGAAGCAAGGGGAATAAAAATTTCAGTCAATTAAGACATACAAGATGCAGAACTTAATATCAATTTGGCGTAACAGGGATCAACCGGACGAAATGCACATGACAATACTG
>JBBIHV010000040.1:0-25687 GCA_037446835.1 Sunxiuqinia sp.
TTTTTAAGCCTTCACAAAAACCCAGCGTTTATTTTTTAATTCGCAATTTCAATATGTTTTGATAATTCTGTAATAAAGGCCAGATAAAGCCCCTGGTTTTCGTTGTTCGAAATGGTGATTTTTCCATTGGCCTGGGTTGCTGTGCCCAGGTCCAGGCTGCTCAGCCAATTGTTCACATCAAAAAGTATAGATATGGTTGACGTACCTCCTGAACTAACCTGTAACCCGCTTCCGGCAAGGGGCAACTGAACTGTTCCAGCAAAATCTGAAGTGAGTGTAAACGGCACAATGCCACCTTGTGCATTGGTGAAAAGCCCGCTGAGCGAAATGGAATGGCCGTTGTTTTCATTTCCGGCGTAAAAATCGAAATTCACTTTTTTGTAAGTTCCGGGCTGAACGGTTACCTGATCAATGGAAGCAGATCCGTTAATAATATCAAGTAAATATGGCCCCGACAGCAACAGGTCGCCCGCACTGCCGGTTTCAGCCGGTGAACTCGTTTCAGCAACATCTTTGCCATCGCTGCCCGTGCTGCCCGATTGGCCCCCACTTTGGTTTTGAACGTCATTCCCGGAATTTTCCTCAACCCGCAGGTTTTTGATCTCGACTTTTGCTGCATCCAGGGTAATGGTTGTCCCGCCAACAGAGGCCAAAACACCCGATTTCAGGAACAACTTTGGAGTTGTTGCCTTTAATTGCAAGGTTCCCGGCGTTCCTGAAGCTTCATTTTTGCAGCTTGAAAAAAGCATCATAACCATCACGATAAAAGCAACCCCAATGGTGAACGTAAAAATAAACCGAAGGACTAGACTTTGTGTTTTCATGATCAATAGTTTTTATGAGTGAATATTAAATCCTTTTACCTGAAGAACCTGAAACCAGGATTTGGTTGGGTTACTTGTCAATTATTTTGTAGTTTAATTTCGTTCGAACCGTTGCAGGGAGATGGATGTCCGGATGCCAAAAACAAAAGGCTTGTTCAGCAGATCGCTGGTTGGGTTTAGGTTGGTCAGATTCCAGCAAATTTCTGGACCAGCGTCAAATTTAAGCCCCGACCGGATAATAAATGTAAAACCCGCACCAAATACCAAACTGAGGTTCTGGTCTTTAAAGTCTGAAATTTGATCGTAGGTAAATGGCAGGTTGGCGCCAATTAGTTTTGTTTGGGTTTTGCCTGAAAAGATGTAGCTGTACTTGAGCCCTCCGTCGAGGTAAACGTATTTTCCTGCCTGAAAACGGGCGATGATTGGAATTTCGGCTGATTGTAAAACCAGCTTTGTTTGGAAACTCATGTTGCTGTTTAACTGGCTATTTACGAGTCCGTGAATAATGACGTCGCCTGTCGAAGTTGGCGCTGCAATTTGTCCGTTGGTTATTTTCAGTTGGCTAAAGCCATTGGTTGTTTCACGCTTATATTCGTTCCATTTCAGCCCCGAATAAATGCTCCAGCTACGGCCAATCGGGTACACAACTTCCAATCCGCCCGAAAAGGCAAACATCCCATTTTCAATGGCCCGATAAAATTTAGGGTCAAAGTCGCTCGCAACTACGCCTCCCTTGTTGTTTAAGGTTTGGCCGCAATACTGAGGGGTGACATTTATTTTGTATTCCAGTTTGCTTAGGAAACCATTTAATAACGAAGGGCCCGCCGATTGGCGATTGGCCTGCCTTGCCTGAAAATTTCGGTTGTACGAATGTTTCGGGTAGAAAGGTTTTTTGGGGGAGATCGTATTTTTGAAGCCCTTTTTCCTGAAATAGTTTGGTGAACGAACTTTTGACTTCCTGGCAGGTTCGGAACTAACTTTTGCGGGTTTTGGGGTGCGCACAAATTTCAGGGTGTCGTTGGGCAACCCAGCGAAAGGTGTAAATTTGATCGGTTCAAGCAACGAGAGTGAAGCCAAAAGTTGAACGGCCCCGCTAATTTCTTTTTTAACCGAATCAGTGGCAAGCTGAAGTTTATCGACCAAACCCGCACCTGATGTTTCCTGTGTGAGATTGCCGCTTCCGGAAGAATTTTTTTCAGGAAAAAATGTTTTTTGGTGCTGAATTTTAGCCTTTGGCAAAGCCTTAAGCCTGGGTTCCCCTTTCAATTCATTTGTACCTTGTTCAACCGCCGATTTTGGTTCGGGTTCAACCATTCCGATCTGTTTCTTTGAAATTTCAGGTTTTATGTTGGTGATCAGGAGCAGGATGGCCAGGCTTGCGGCTATGGCAATGCCACCATAAAAGGCTCTCCGGTAGCGGTTAAACCTTCGGTACGAAATCAGCCTGGGCGAATAATTTCGCTCAAACCGTTCCCAGTTCCCTGCCGATGGAGTTTCCTTGTAATTTCCGAGTTTTTCTTTCAGCAGGCGGTCAAGATCGCTATGTTCCGGTTCATTGTTCATCCGATGTTTTTCAATTCTTTTTCAATTCTTCTCTTTATTTGCTTCCGGGCATCAAATAAATTCGACTTCGATGTACCCACCGAAATGCCCAGCATTTCAGCAATTTCCTCGTGTTTATACCCTTCAATAGCGAAAAGATTGATGACCATCCTCATTTTATCGGGTAATTCCTGAATAACCTGAAGAAGATGTTTCGTTTCCATCTGGGTAAAAATATTTTCATTACTTATGTTTTGATTGTTAGTGACTTCGATGTTTCCGGTATAAATTATATTTCTGTTTTTCCGGTAAAACCGGATGGCTTCGTTCACGACAATTGTTTTTGCCCATCCTTCCATTCGTTCAATGTCTTTGAGCTGGTGCAGCCGGTGAAAAAAATTCATCATGCTTTCCTGAAAAATATCATCGGCATCGGCCCTGTTGCGTGAATACCTGCGCGCCACGCCCAGCATAAGAGGTGCAATGTATTCATACAGATCGCGTCGCGCCTGATGTTCGTTATCCAGGCATTTGTCAATTAGTGTATGTCGTTTTTGGGTTTCCAAGGTCAATGATTATGAACCTGCAAAATGAAAATGGTTGGGTGTGGTGTAAAAAAAGTCAAAAAAGCCTGCTATTAAAGCAAGCTTCTCTGAAACGTTGAATGACTTTGGCACTTTTGCTGATTCTATTCCTTATTTACTTTCAGTTTTCCTTCTTTGGTGGCATGAATTTCGAAAGATTTACCATTCTGTTTTAGCGCTATTTCGTAGCCTTTAAAATCAGGTGTTTCAATCCATGAAGTTTCTCCCATTTTGGCTCCTTTATATTCTTTCTCAATGGCTGATTTTACTACAGAAGGAAGTTCACTTTTTTCAATTTCGGTTTCGGTTTCGAGCCATTTACCGGCAAGATCGAATGAGGCTGAGGTTGATTTTCCTGAAAGCATGAATTCGGCTTCCCATTCTTTGGCCTCTTCCATGCCCCATTTAACTTTTTCGGCTTTTTGAAATTTTTGGCTGAAAGCCTTTGAAACGGCTGCAGGCGGCGTTTTCTGGGCGCTGGCAACTAAACTGAACACAAAAAAACTGAGTACTAAAATTGTTGTTTTCATCTCGAATGATTTAAAATTTGTAAACCAAACGTACGATGCAATTCTAAAGGAAATTTGAAGTTAATTGGGTTTGCAAACAGAAACTGAAAATTCAGTAGCCTTTATAATGGAATGGTTGTTTTCGCTCCCCAAACTATTGGTTTTTCAGGATGGACCGGATCGGAATTCCAAAAGCATTCGCGCACTGTCATTACTTTTTGTTTGGGATTTAGGCTGATTAGCTGGAAAGAAACTTTTGTCTCATCGTGCTTTGATATTACACCTTTCATGGGTGAGTCCACTTCAACCGTTTTAAGATCAATGTCGTGGTCGGGGCCCGTATAATCGTAAAACCGGTTTTCATGGGAATTTCCGTGAAACCAGGCTTTAATATTCGGGTGAGCTTTCAAAAATGCCACCAATCCACGTTGTTCGCGGATACTTGGCGCCGAATTGGATTTGCCGTCTTTGAAAACTTCCCCCATCAAATTTTCAAATTTGTCGGTCGCATTGATGTCGTGTTTCCCATTTGGATTGGTAAATTGTTTCGACTCTGCATCAGGCTCATCATGGTCAAACAAAATAACCGGTGTCGAATCGCTCACCGATTTCAAATCCTGATTAATCCAAATCCGTTCGCACGAGTCGGGCCACATCTGGACAAATAGAAAATGGACGCCCGCAACATCTTTGGAGTAGTGAATTTTATCGGTTAAAAAATTAAAGCTGGCAGAGGTTTTTTTGTCGTTTGGAAACATATAGTTGTAAATGCCAACCATTGAAGCATTATCGGTTTGAGCAGAAGGGATATGATAATGGCCGATGGCATCAGATATATCGTGGTTGCCGGGAACCAACCAAAATTCAGTTTTCTGACCGAGGTGGTTTGTTGTGGTCAGGCCATCGATATAGGTGTGAACGAACTGTTTCCACGACACGGATGCCGTTTGAATTCCAATTTCTGAACGGTTGGCAATATCACCGGTATTGATCAGGTAATCGATTGCCCCTATTTTTTCTCCTGCACCCACACCGCTGTCGATTGGCAATGTAATTTCAGGTAATGCGTTTATCTTGCTGATCATGGCTGCATTAACCACATTGGCGTACACATTTGAATTGCCCCGGAAAGCAGGCCTCGTAATTCCAAAATGGGAATCAGAAGTGTAAACAAACTGGAGAATGCGAGGCTTTTCAAGGGGGTGATTGCTGCAACCGACAGCAGAAAATAACAAGATTAACAGGATTACTATTTGTGACGCGATCCTGTTAGCTTTCCAAATTCTGGTTGTAGATATTTTTTTCATAACCTGATGTTTTTATTTTATTGAAATTCAAATAGATGTAAAAATACTCAGGAAGATTAAACAGAGGCACCGAACAGGATTGACTTCTTATCCTATTCAGTGCCATTCTGAAGATTTTGAAATGATTTGAATTCAGCGAAATTTCTGCCATTCGCGAAATTCAAACTCAAAGTGCTTTCCTAATGTTGATTTCCGGTTCCGTCTAACTGGTAGCAACCAATATCTTTTCCGGGAGGGGTAATACCACTTGAACCAAAGTTTTTATCCACTGGTACATTTGCGATTGGGGAAAAGTTAGTATATCCTTTACCTGCGGCAGGCGAACTGGCTTGAAGGTGAAAATCGAAAGCATCGACTGATGCCTGATTGGCAAAGTTCAGATTTGGAAGAGTATAGTTTACAAACTTTGGATTATTTTTACCTACCAATGAGGTTCCATCATATTGATAACCAAAAGTATAGCCTGGTCCCAGGAATACCGCCATATTTGGAATATCAGTAGATTGCGGGTGTGTAACAACGGCCTGGGCGATATTGGTCGGGACAATCTGATTGGCCTGAGCAACATTATCGACATAATAGAAATTGTGACCGTATGCTGTTTTATTGATAGGGCCATCAGCATGGCTTAAAGTATCGGCTAAGTAAACTTTTGCAGTTACATTATTTCCACCAGCAATACGGACGCCAAAATTACAATCCACAATCATGTTATTGTAAGCAAGGGCCCTTGAATTATTTTCTACCTCAATTGAACCGCTCCTTGCACCAAATGTTCCTGTATTTCTGAATCCGCAATTAACGTATGTATTATTGTACATCGCAATCTGGCATTGGGTGGATCCTATTGCCCCATCATTTGCTGATTTAGTGCCGTTTGTTGCACTGCCAATAATCAGGTTGTAGGCCATATTTCCCTGTGTGCCCCCTTTTGCATTAAATCCATCGCCACCAGTACCACCACATTTTTCCATCGTATTTCTCATCATATTAACATGCCCTCCATAAAAACGAATGGCATCATCAGGACTTCCATATAACCAGGAATCTTCCATAATGAAATTGCCGTTTGGATTCTGCCAGTAAACAATGTACTGGTCACCCGTAGATGGGCCGGTGAAAGGTGGAGCCACTAGACCTGCACCCCCAAAGTCAAGATGGGTCCATTTGAGAACCAAGAGAGGGCAGGTTACATCACAATAAATACCTCCCCATCCGCCAACATAAGCTGGATCTGTTGCTGCCGATGAATTGCCCAAAGTCTTTGTCTTGGTAGGATCGGTAATGATTACCGGGGCACTTTTAGAACCCAGGCTTACCAAAGTTCCTTTGACGATGAAATTTGCGCCATTAGTTATGTTTATTTTTACCCCCTCCTGAATCAATAATGTGTCTTTTGCATTAATAATAACATCACCAGATATGGTGTAAGTTTGGTTGGTGAGCATAGTCCCCTTAATTGCACCTGACAAGGGAGCTACATTACTAACTGAAACCCCTACTTTAATCAATGGTGTTGAGACAACAGCCGCATCTTTCTTGGTGCATGAAGCGAAAGCCAAGATGGAAAGCAAAAATAAAGCGTTTCTTAAATGTTTCATGATTTAAAATTTTTTAATTGATTATAAAATGATTAACGAACCATAATTGTGCTTTTTAAAATTTAAAACGGAAACCAAGGGAGTATCGCGCATAATAAATATCCCTTTCAATTGTTGCATATTGGGGGCTATCCTGAATAGGCAGTTTGTTATTTCCGGCAAAGGCCTTGTTGGGTTGCTTTACAATTAACTGATAGGGGGTATTCAACAAATTGTTGATTTTTATATAGATAATGTAATGTTGGCCAAACTCCTTTTGAGCGGAAAAATCGAGGTTAATAGTCGGCCTTTCCCAGTTATCCAAATCCTTGTATAACGAAAGGGTATTAATTCTTTCTCCGGTATAAACCATCGCTAATTGGGCATCCAGCTTGGTACGGGTGTTCTTGTATAAAAGCGATAAGTTTCCGATGTGAGCGGCCTGCCCTTGCAATGGTCTCGGTTGATTCACATTAATGTTGTGAAAACTATTGTCGCTGGGATCGATATAGTTAAATTTCTTTGACGAGTTGATCAGGGAATAGGTATAAGTGTAATTACCAGAGATCCCCACATCCCTAAAATACTTTCTGAAAACCAATTCCAATCCAAAGTTATGGGCCGTGCCAAAGTTGTTGGGGGTAAGCTCAAGGTCAGCAGCATAGTTTGTCTGTACCAAAGCATACTCAATTGGATTTACGATGGATTTATAAAAGGCTCCAATCATATATTGATCCAGTCCCTTTAAAAACACTTCGTAGCGGAAATCAAAATTATTTATGACTGTATGTTGCAAATTTGGGTTCCCAATTGTGCCAAAATCATCCTGCGAAAATCCCGTTTTATCCAGATAAGGAACGAGATCCGAATAGGCAGGGCGTAATAATGATGTAAAATAGGAAAACCTTAATGCCTGATTATTGGGTAGCGAGTATTTGGCATTCAGGCTGGGCAAAAAATCAATATAACTGATACTAGCCGATTTTCCAGCAATTGTTTCCGGTAATGACGAATTGTATCCCTGGCTCGTATTCTCGACCCTTAAGCCAAACAAAACATCAAAACGATCTTTGATAAAATATTTTAACTGCCCATACAATCCCTGTACGTTTTCGTTAAACGTATAAACCCCGGCATTACTAAATGCTGTTCCCAGTGCATCGGTATGGGGAATAAATTTGAACTGAGAAGCAGGAATTGAAATATATTTCTGATAGGTTGAATTTGAATCGGGAAGTGCATTCAAACTGTATTTATTGTCGAAGTTATTCCTGCTTTTGTGCCTGAACATGCCTCCAAAGGAAAAAAGCGCTTTGTGACCTTTTATTTCCGTGTTGTAATGAAAATTCAAATATCCGGATATATCCTTATCTGAATTATGCGACCATTCCCTGTTTTCGGGCCTTACCGCCAGAGGCCCATAATTTATTGAAGTTGCTGTACCTGAAGTATTCGGACTGATTTGCTGTGTGGTATTAAAATCGGCCATATCAGGCAATTGCTGATTAGCAACCGAAAAGGCCAATGACCAGTCGGTAGTTAAAAATTGGGCCAGTTTATTGTTGCCATGTAAGATTAAACTATAAATGCTTTGCAGGTTTTGCCTGGTTTGTGTTTCAAAACTTTGCTGGAATCCACCGATGTATCCATTGTAAGAGTAATTCCCTAAAAGCAGTTCATTCGTAAGCCTGACACGATCTTCGTTCAATTGCAGATATGTTCCGAACAAACTTATCCGGTTATCCTGGTTAAACTTGTAATCGACCGTTGAAATAAGTCCTAATCTGTTGGTTAACGAGGAATACTTTCTATTCAGGTAACTTGGAAATACCTGGGTCATTTTGCCATTAGCTCCTTGGGCAGGACCTAATGTGGCATTTTCAACCAATCGGAACGTGTTATTTCCGGCATTTGTGTTCTGATATGTTCCGGAGAAAATAAGTCCTAATTTTTTATTCAGAAACCTGTCGCCAACCGTGAGGCTATAATTACTGTTAACCGGTGTTTTTTTTGTCGCTGTAATCAAGTTTTGAAATGGGAAGGCAGAGATAGGAGCCTCTATGCCTGTTCCTGAAATTTCAGCAGGAGATTTTTTATTGACAGTGGAAGTATTAAAACGATCAAATGGCCGTTGAGAAAATAAACCGGAGTACCCAGCGCCAACATTCCCTTCCAACCGAAATTCGTCAGGAGCAGTTTTCATGACCAGATTAATTACTCCGCCCGATGCGTCACCTTCCATGTCGGGTGTCAAAGATTTAAATACCTCAATTCGCTCAATTAAATCAGTAGGGAAAATATCTAAAGGAACATACCGGTTTTTATTATCGGGACTTGGTATCTTTATTCCATTAATTAGAGTCGTATTATACCTTTTGTCCATCCCCCTGATAATAGCATATTGCCCTTCTCCGGTATTTCCTCTTTCAATGGATACTCCTGAAATCCTGGCCATTACATTAGCAACTGTAATGTCTGGCGAAATTGCTATCGAATTCAAAGAAACTATATTTACCAGGTTATTTGCCCTTTGCTCAGCGCTTTTGGCATAAATATCCGATTCTTTGTCGCTTTTCCCGATCACTAAAACCTGATCCATTTCCTGAGAAACCGGCTTCATATAGAAATTATAAGTAAGGACCTCGTTGTTGCTCTTAATCTCTATCTTGGTTTCTTGTTTCTGGTAACTGAGAAATGAAACAACTATGGTGTACGAGCCGGGCTTAAGATTTTTAATAGTATAGGCGCCATTTAGGCCGGTAATATCGTGATACTGGTTGTTTTGTTCCACGAAAACAACTGCACCGGTCAGTGCTTCTTTCGTGTTGTCCATCACCTGGCCTTTGATTACGGCCGCCGAAGCGTGTGATGTAATTGCTGCTGAAATAACAAACAGAGCAACTTTAATAACTGATAGACAATTCCTCATTACACCTAACTTTCGAGCAAAACTAGGACAATGAAGAATACGAAAATCCTAACAATCAATAACTTATTTGAATTTTAATAGTCTTAACCGAAGTGTGATTTCTTTTAATGGAATTGTATTCCAAAGTTAACGTTATGGTATAAAAAAGAGTTCATTTGAAATCGAATAGAGTTTAACCAAAGACTCGATCGTCGCTTCATTTCACTACCGGAATCTCATCTTTCTCAATCATTTTCAAGAATGTTGGCAGGGCGATCAGCAAAACCGGCAAGGCAAAAACCAAACCTCCGATTACCGAAATGGCGAGCGACTGGTGCATTTGGGCCCCGGAACCGATTCCCATGGCCAGTGGCAACATGGCGATTATGGCGCTCAAAGCTGTCATCAGTTTGGGCCGTAAGCGGATAGAGATCGAAAAGACAATGGCGTCGGTAACAGGCTGGCCTTTTTTTCGCTCTTCGGTATATTGCAGGTAGGTGAAAATGGAGGCTTCTCCCACTATCCCGATGATCATGATGATGCCGACGTAGCTGCCCACATTGAGCGGGATATTCAACAAATAAAGCAAAATAGCGCTACCCGCAGGCGCCAGTAAGACCAAAAAAATCAGCAGTAGGGCAACTTTTATTTTCCGGAAAGTGAAAAGGATTACTGTAAAAACCAGCAAACTGGCCAATATTAAAATGAGCATCAATTCTTTAAATGCCTGCTGCTGTTGTTTGTATGCGCCGCCATACTCGATGTGCAACCCGGGCGGTAAGTTTATTTTGGCCTGAATTTCTTTCTGGATTTCGGTTAAAGTACTCCCCAAATCGCGGTTGTTTAGCCTTGCAGTGATGTAATCCACATTTTTGAGGTTTTCGCGGTTAATTTCAGCAATTCCTTTCGAGATACTCACATTTGCAAATCGGCTGAGGGGCAGCAGTCGCCCGTCGTTCAGAAAAATTTTCGACTGTTTCATCTGATCAACACTGATTTGCCCCATGTCGGGATAGATCATCCTGACATCGCAAACTTGCAGGGGTTCCTGCACATTGCTTGCGACTATTCCGCCGGTCCGGGTTTCCAACTGGTACTGAAACACGTCGGGCGTCAGTTGGAACTGGCTGAGTTTGGTGTAGTCGGGGTTTACCAAAACCGATGGGCCGGCGATGACTATTCCGTTAAAAACATCGGCTGTCCCCGGAACTTTTTCCACTACAGAGGCAATCTTTCGGGCGTATTCATGAATTTGCCCGATGTCGTTTCCAAACAATTTAATCTCGATGGGTTGAACCGAACTCATCAAATCGCCCAACATATCGCTCACTACCTGTCCAAAATCCACAATCAGAACCGGAATTTGTGCTGCAATCCGTTTCCTGATTTCATCAATGACTTCTTCAGTGGTCTTATTTCGTTTATCCTTCAGTTTAATCAGGTAATCGCCACGACTGGGTTCAGTAATAAAAAAGCCCATTTGTGTTCCCGTCCGGCGTGAATAGGATTCCACTTCTGGTGTCTGTTCGATAATCTTATCCACTTTCCGGAGCATCACTTCGGTTTCCTGGAGCGAAGTTCCAGGGGGGCTGTCGAAATCGAGTACGATGGAGCCCTCGTCCATTTCAGCCAAAAAACCTGATTTAAGTAAAGGAAAAATGGTGTAAATGCTGAGAAGCATGGCGGCCACCATCATAAAGGCAATGAAGGGCCTCTTTACGAAAAACAGCACCCAATTTCGCTTGTGTACGGCGGTTGGTTTTAAATTTTTTTCCTGAATATTGCCAAAGAAAAGCAGGTAAATTACCGGCAGGATCAGCCAGGTTACAAAGAATGACGCCGTCAGCGTGATGATCATTGTTTGCGTCATGATGTTGAAATAAGCCCCAGCCACTCCTGACATTAAACCAAACGGGAGAAAAATAACGATGGTGCTGAGCGATGAACCGATCATGGCGGGCAGCAGGTATTTGATGGCCTTCGGAACGACCGAATGATAGTTTTCCTCCGGATGTTCTTCGTGGGTGCGGTGAATTTGCTCCACCACCACTACCGCGTCGTCGATTACCAAACCGATGGCTGCCGCAATGGCGCCCAGTGTCATAATATTGAAATTGTAACCCAGGCTCTTCATCACGATCACTGTTAGCAACAGCGAGACCGGAACGGTGATCAGAATGGCCAGGCTGCTTTTGAAAGAGCGCAGGAACAACATGGTGACCACAATGGCCAGCAACAAGCCGACCCACAACACATCGCGGATACTCTTAATGGCATTGTCAACAAAGTTGGCCTGATTGTAGTACGAAACCAATTTAACCCCTTTGGGCAACAAGTGGTCGTTGAGCGCTTTAACGCGGGTTTGTAACTGGGTGTCGATATCAACCAGGTTCGCTTCGGGCTGTTTCATGATGGCAATCAGCGGGACATCTTTCCCGTTGGCCTTTATTTTCACGTATTCAACCTGACCTGCAATTTGAACATGAGCAATGTCTTTTATCTTGATGGTTCCCGTTGAGCTGCTTTTAACAACCGTATTTTCGAGCTGGGAAATATTCCTGACCGAAGCGTCGGTGAGCGTGAGGTACAGCCGGTTGTTGTCGTTCAGGTAACCATTTGATTTAATTGAATTGGTTTGAGCCAGCACATCGCCCAACTGATTGGGGGTGATGCCCAACCGGCTCATCTTCTCCGCATTCAGCACCAGTTGATATTCCTTGTTCCGGCCACCCATTATTCCAACCTCGCGGATGCCGCTGATTTGCTCCAGGTAAGGTTTCACGGTAAATTGGGCAATCATTTTCAGTTCCACCGGGCTCAGGTTCCCTTCCAGCGAATAACCGGCAATGGCCAGAATGGAAGGGTTCATTTTCTCAATGGTTATTTTCAGTTTTGGGGGAAGGTTCGGTCCGCTTTCATTGATCAGTCCTTCAATTTGTTGCCGGGCCAGATCGATATCGGCATTCCAGTTGAAATAGGCCGATATTTCACAGGTTCCGCGTGAAGTGGTGCTTTGAATGATATTTAAGTTTTCGCTTTTCTTGATGGCCGCTTCCAGTGGGCGAGTCACGCTAACGAGCATCACATCAATGGGTTGCTCGCCATTGTCGGCTATAATTTTCACCTTCGGGAAAGTGACGTTGGGCAGCAGCTCGACTTTCATTTGCGTGTAGGCATAAATGCCGGCAGCTATCAGTATCAGGAGCACGATCCCGAACGGGTGTTTGAATTTATGGTGGAAGCTTTCCTGGAGGTTCATGTGATTTTTTGTATGAATTGCCGTTGGTTTAACCAACGATATTAGTTATTATTTTTGTCGGCTTCAGCAGAATTCTCCTGAGCTAAAGCCCATTTGTTATCTTCTAACTTTGTCCGTCAGCTAAAGCAGACGGCAATTGATATTCCCGAAGGTTATTTTCCTTTGATCACCTGAATCTTTGCGCTGTCGGCCAGACCGTAGGCACCTTCCGAAATAACCCTGTCGGATGGTGAGAGCGAGGCGCCGATTACCTGAACCAGGCTGTCTTGCTCCAGGCCCTTTTCAACCGGGACTTTGATACAGGTCGAATCATTCATCAGTTTCATCACCCAAAAATTGGTTTGCTCCTCGTTGCCCAACACGGCGCTTTCAGGCACAAACAAGGCATCCTGAAGTTTTTCGGCAGTAAACTGAACGGTGAGGTTGATGTTTTCGGCCAGCGAAACAGGTTTTACAGGTTCGATGATGTAGGCCTGGGTTTGGTCCTGCGACTCGGCTGCCGGTAATTTTCCTGAAATCCGGCCACCAACGGTTGAACCGTCCGGCAAAAGAAGGATACAGTTTTTTACTTTTTCAACGAGGGCAGATTTTTCAACCGGAACATAAACGATTACCCGCATCGAATTGGCGCGGATGCAGGTGGCCAGAACATCGCCTGCTTGCACGAAATCGCCTACCTGCACGTTTAGGGTTTTAATCTGCCCGCTCAGGTGAGCAAATACGGTATCAGAAAGCCCCTTCAGGATTTGCGAATTAAATTTTGACTTTTGCAGGGCGGCTGCTTCCTGAGGTTGGATGACAAACACCGGCTGGTTCGTAACAATATTTCCGGCTACGGCGCAATTAATCTGCCTGACAATTCCGGCCATCTGGGTGCGGATGTCGTTGCCCTGCATGTAGCGCGTTACGGCCATGTATTTGACCAAACGATCGGCCTGCTTCATGACCGGTGAGCTGACTTTTACGTCGCTTTTTGCCGAAACCTCTTCATCCTGAACTGGTTGCCGCGAAGAACATGCACTAAAAATAAGCAACATTATCAGGATAGAAATAAATTGCAAGAATCGAGTTTCTTCTAATATATTGCAGGTTTTGGTTCCCTGTTTGCCGTTTCCTATTCCTTTTTCCTTTTTCCTAATTATTCCAGTAATTATATTCATTGATGAGTCGTTTTAGCGTTATTTCTTTGATACGGATGTCGAGGTTCACACTGCTGTATTTTTGAAGGAAGGCAACCAGGTCGATCACACTGATTTGGGCACGTTGCACTTCGTCCTGGTACATGGTCAGCAAATCCTTGTATTCTGCCTGAATTTCCTTTTGTTTAGCCAGTTCGGCTTTTGTTTTTTCAATGTTTTGCATGAACGCGTCGGCCCTGGTTTTCACTTCCCTGATTTTTAATTCTTTGAGCGACTGGGCTTCGCCAATTCGCAGCAATTGCTGTTCGTGGTTAATTTTTTTCTGATGGCCGTCGAACAGCGTGTAGGTAAGCTGGATTCCGGCGCTTGTTCCAATGTGCCGTTCCATCATCGGAATAGATGTCGAATTTAGGCCGGAATTGGCGAAGGCATTGAGTTGTGGCCTGTACTGGTCGTCGAAAACCTGTTGCTGGGCCAGTGCTGCCAAACTGTCTTGCGAAAATGACCGGGTGAACAGCGAAGGTATTTTTACCGGTTCAGTCATCGCCAACAGCGGGCTGGTTAGCTTGGTAATTTCAGGGTTCCGGATGCCACAGGCGGCTTTCAACTGGCGGATGGCCAGTTCCAGGTCGCTCATCGAAGTGCGCAGGTTGATGGAATCTGATTTCAGCGCGAGTTCCATCAGTTTGTAGTCCGAAATGCGGTAAAGGGCTTTACTGGTCAGGCTTTTGATCAGTTTGAACCCCTCGTTCAGCAAAGTATTGTTTCGGCGGTTGTTTTCCACGGTTACCTGTTGGGCCATCGCGTCGAAATACAGTCCGCCGATGGTGTGTTTTAAGTCGTTTTCAATCAGTTTCAGTTGTGTTTGCAGTTTTTCAACCTGAACTTTGTTTTGTCCCTGAAGGTGCATCACCTGTTTCCCTTTCAGGAGCGGCAACTGAAAGTTAAAGAGCAGCGAATAAAGTCCTCCGTTGTAAAGGCTTATGTCGTAGCCAATGGCTTTGCCTGATGGCGCCGTGTCAATGATTTTTCCGTTGTTGTTCAGATAAGGTGTAACCAGCAGGTCGGAACTGAAATAAGCTTTGGGCGAGCGAAGCATGGCAGCAACCATCCGGTCGTCGAACCGGAGAGACTGAATTTGTGTGTTGATGGAAACCGCATCGGGATTGTGGACCAGCGCGCTGTCGAGAAAAGCTTCCAGCGAATTTTGGCCTGAACTGAAGAGCGGCAATCCGACTGTAAGCATCAGTACCAGCCTGTAAAGCCAGTGCAATTTTTTGTTGGGTTTTATTTGATCCATATTTAATTGCTTGGAATAAAATTCAAAAATACATTTTAAGGGATCATAAAATCAGGAATGAACAGTTTTGTATATTAAATTTCAAATAAGACATGAAAGCCATGCAAGGGTTTAATAAAGGAATAAGAAACTTTCCAGCCCTGCACTTCGCAGATTTTCTGAACAATAGCCAGACCCAATCCAACTGAATTGGATGAAGAATTTTCCTTGTAGAACCGGGCGAAAAGTTTTTCGGGATGCACGATTTCTGAACGTCCGGTATTTTGAATGACCAGGCTGCCCGAATTCATTTCAATGCGGATCAACCCTCCTGGAATATTGTGGTTAATGGCATTCGAAATCAAATTGCTGATTAACAGATCGGTAAGCACCAGATTGCCCTCAATTTCAAAACCACCGGTCGTTCTATTTTCAACCGAAATCCCTTTTAGTTCAAGCAATTCCTGAAATTCGTCCAGTTTTTCATGAATGATTTTTTCAGGGCTCAGTTTTTCAACCGATGGAAATTGGTTGTTTTCGATTTTGGTCAGCAACAGCAGTTCCTTGTTCAGTTTTGAAATCCGTTGAACCGACAGGTGGGCCGATTGAACGATTTTCAACTGCTTTTCGTTCAGCTCAGCTTCGTTCAACAGGCTTTCGAGCTTGGCCGACAAGATGGACAGTGGGGTTTGGATTTCGTGCGAGGCATCTTCCGAGAATTGCTTGAGGTTCTGAAAATCAGCAATAATCTGTCCGGTAAGCTTCGATACCACGTCGTTTAATGCGTCAAATTCAGTAATCCCGGTCTGGTCAAGTAAAATTGGCGAATGTCCGTGCAGCGAAAATCCTTCGATGGCCTTGAGGTTTTTGTAGAACGGCGACCAGATCGACCTGGCAATTCTTCGGTTTACAACAATTAAACTGCCGGTAAGGAAAAAAATAGCCAAAAGTGTAATCCCCGCAAGCGATTCGATCAAATCTTCCGATTCAATTTTCGATTCGCGGACGACAATTTTATACTGAGTTTCATTGATTTTTTTCACCACAGTGAGCTGACGGTATGCTTCCTGTTCATTTTCGGCACGGTTCAGGATGAGCGTGTCGGTGAAAGCGCTTGATTCACGAAAGGTCTTGGTTTCAGTGACTTCAGCAAACGGTTGCAACCAATCGACTTTACCGCCTTCCGAAATTTTTTGGCTGATTCGGGTCGAAATATCGGCCAATTTTTCGTCGATCTGCTTGTTTACTATGCCTGAAATGACCAGGTAGATCAGGATTCCGGAAACCACCATTACCGACAAAGAATACGAGATATACCGGGTATTTAATTTGGTGAGCAGTTTCATATTTCAGCGAATTTATAACCCATGCCGTAAACGGTTTTAATGTAATCGTTGCCGCCATGTGCCAGAATTTTCTTCCGGAGGTTGTTGATGTGGGTATAAATAAAATCGAAATTGTCGGCCAGGTCAATGTTGTCGCCCCAAAGATGCTCGGCAATTGTTTCTTTGGTGAGGAGGCGGTTTTTATTCACCAGAAAGTACAGCAGCAAATCGTATTCTTTTTTGGTCAGGACCACCGGCTGATGAAAAATTTCGAGCATTTTGCTCTCTGTATTTACCTCTAATTCATTGAATTGGATCAGGCCACTTCCATCGAAACTTCTTCTCCGCAACACTGCCTTGATTCTTGAATTCAGTTCCGAAAGCTGGAATGGTTTGGTCATGTAATCGTCGGCGCCCAGGTCGAGCCCTGAAATTTTATCGTCAAGCGAATTTTTTGCCGAGATGACAATGATGCCGGTTTTCAGATTGTTTTTTTTGACTGCCCGGATCAGTTCCAGCCCGTTTCCGTCGGGCAGGGTGATGTCAAGCAGGATGACGTCGTATTCGTAGATCGAAATTTTTTCGAGGGCCGTATCAAAATAACCGGCAGGTTCGCAGGTATATCCGGCCTCAGTCAGATCATGGCTGAGGCTGGAAAGTAATTCAGCTTCGTCTTCAACAATTAAAATCTTCATAGCGTAAATTAAAGATTTAAATCTAAAGAAAATCTAAAGAATTTGGAATTTCATGGTTTTATCCCCGAACAGGATAGGAAAAGGAAAAGGCTCCCCCTGTTTTGACTGAAAAGATTGGATTTTGAAAATAAGCGGGCAAATCCGGGTGATTGATTTTGCCTGACTATTTCCGATACTGATGTTTTAAAAGCTGTTCCCGTGTTTTGCTCCTGAAATTTTGATCGTCCGGGGTATCAACCTTTGAAAATTGAAAGCGTGCCAGAAACAGAATTGCAGTGACTATCAAAATGATGCCAAAATATTTTACCGATCCGGAAAGCACAGCCAGAAGAATTATTCCGGTAATAAGCAGAACAATCGATACAATAAACGAATAGCTTTTAAATAGTAGATTTTTCATCATTCACCTCCTTGTACTTGTTCGGTTTTGTTCTACGGATGAAAATCTAGGATGTTCCAAATCGGTAATCGTGAAGATTTGCCGAAGTATTTGTCCGGATTCGTCTGGCATATAAATAAAAAGTCCGGATCAATGTGCTTGGCCCGGACTTTCAACTTTGGTTTGGCATTAAATTTAAAGCGGAATGTTTCCGTGTTTGCGTGGCAGGTTCGATTTGCGCTTGTTCCGTGTCATTTCCAGGGCCTGTATAATTTTGAAACGGGTATCCTGCGGCAGGATGATTTCGTCAATGTAGCCCAACGAGGCAGCCCGGTATGGATTGGCAAATTTTTCGCGGTATTCTTCAACGGCAGCAACTTTTTCTTCGTCGCTCAGTTTTCCACGGTGCAGAATGTTTATGGCGCCTTCGGGTCCCATTACCGCAATTTCGGCAGTCGGGTAGGCCAGGTTTACATCTCCACCGATGTGTTTGCTCGACATCACGTCATAAGCGCCGCCGTATGCTTTCCGGGTAATCAGGGTAACCTTGGCAACCGTGGCTTCAGCAAAAGCATACAAAAGTTTTGCCCCATGTTTGATGATGCCCCCGAATTCCTGCGCGGTTCCTGGTAAAAATCCCGGGACATCAACCAAGGTAACCAGCGGAATGTTAAACGCATCGCAAAACCGCACAAAACGGGCGGCTTTTGCCGATGAATTGATGTCGAGAACGCCTGCCAGGTGCGCAGGCTGATTGGCCACAAGGCCAATTGGTTTTCCTCCCATCCGGGCAAAACCAATGACAATATTGGGCGCATAATGGGGCTGAACTTCCAGAAAATGTTCGTCGTCAATGATTTTAAGGATGATGTCTTTGATGTCGTAAGGTTTGTTTGGATCGACCGGAACCACCTGGTTTAATGAAACATCCGGACGATTATCAGGGTCGGTGCTGATTTTAAAAGGTGGTTCGTCCATGTTGTTCGATGGGATAAAACTCATCAGTTCCCTAACCATCATCAGCGTTTGTTCTTCGTCGGCCCCGGTAAAGTGGGCTACCCCGCTTTTTGAGGCATGGGTGATGGCGCCGCCCAGTTCTTCCTTGGTCACGTCTTCGTGAGTTACGGTTTTAATCACTTCAGGCCCGGTGACAAACATGTGGCTCGATTTTTCGACCATGAAAATAAAGTCGGTCAGGGCTGGTGAATAAACAGCGCCACCGGCACACGGCCCAAGAATGGCGCTGATTTGCGGAATGACCCCCGAAGAAAGCACATTGTTGTAAAAAATATCGGCATATCCGGCCAAACTTTCCACGCCTTCCTGGATACGCGCCCCGCCCGAATCGTTCAGTCCGATGAGCGGTGCGCCCATTTTTATGGCCAGGTCCTGAATTTTCAGGATTTTGTCGGCATTGGTGCGGCTCAATGTTCCGCCAAAAACGGTAAAGTCCTGGGCAAAAACATAAACCAGCCGTCCTTCAATTTTTCCGTATCCTGAAACCACGCCGTCGCCCGGGTATTTTTGTTTGTCGATACCGAAATCGGTGGCACGGTGCGTCACCATTTTGTCGATTTCGTTAAAAGTGCCCGGGTCGAGCAGCATTTCGATTCTTTCGCGTGCCGTTTTCTTTCCTGAACTGTGCTGTTTTTCAATGCGTTCAGCTCCTCCTCCTAATTCGGCCTTTTCGTTCAGGATTTCAAACTGTTCAAATTTTGCTTTTAAATCCATATTATTTTGCTTTATTCGATTTCTACTAATACTTGGTTTGCATCAACGGTACTTCCTTCGCTAACATGTATTTTGACAATTTTGCCTTCCTTTGGCGCTTTGTATTCGCTTTCCATTTTCATGGCCGAAATGGTAATAACCGTATCGCCTTTCAGGACTTCGTCGCCAATTTGGACCGGAATTTTGACCACCTTGCCCGGCATGGGCGAAATGATGGTATTTTCGGAAGTGAGCTGTGTGGCCGACGAACGGTTTTGCCGGTACCTCGATTCTGCATCGATCACTTCAATTTCGTAGGTACTGTATAACGTGTAGGCGGTGTATTGTTTGGGTTTTGCGTGAGGCACGAGTTCAATGTTAAACGACCTTCCGTTTTCGAGAATGGAAAATATTCCTTCGTCGTTGTGCATCAAATCAACCTGATAGATTTTGTCATCCACTTTGATTTCCAGCAGGTTTTCAAACTGCTTTAATATTTTTACCGAAGCGATTCTTTTATCCAGTTTTATTTCAATTGACATCTTTACGGGGGATTATAAACGTTCAAAATTCTTTTGATAAGTGTATTTTTTCCAGCGGTTCTGGGCCGGGTACATCTCTTTCGAAGTTTGTGCAATATTCAGTTGATCGAGGTATTCGATGTATGCGGCAATGATCACCATGTCTTCACACTCGGAAGGACATTTGGATTCAGCAAGCAAAAAATCCTTGTTTTTTTCAATGAAATTGGTGTCATATTTTCCACTCCTGAAATCGGTGGTGTCCATAATCCGTTCCAGAAACTTGATTGAAGTTTTTACGCCGGTAATTTTGTATTCGTAAAGGGCCCGTTTCATGCGTTCGATGGCCTCGCTTCTGTTTTCGGCCCAGACAATCAGTTTCGAAATCATTGAATCGTAGTAGATTGGTATTTCGTATCCTTCATACACATACCCGTCGGTACGAACGCCCAGGCCAAGAGGTTGTGTAATGTTGTATATTTTTCCGGGGTTTGGCATAAAATTGTTGTCGGTATCTTCGGCATAAATGCGGCATTCGATGGCATGGCCCGTTTGCTTCAATTTTTCCTGACTGATTGAAAGTGGGTGGCCTTCTGCTATCAAAATCTGTTGTTTCACCAGGTCGATCCCGGTAATGCGTTCGGTAATGGGATGTTCAACCTGAAGGCGGGTATTCATTTCCAGAAAATAGAAATTCAGGTCGTTGTCAACCAGGAATTCGATGGTCCCGGCCCCTTCGTAATTAACGGCACGGGCAGCCTCGACGGCATATTTTCCCATTTTTTCGCGCAGTTCGGGCGTCATCAGTGGGGAAGGGGTTTCTTCAATCATTTTCTGATGGCGGCGCTGCACCGAGCATTCGCGTTCGAACAGGTGAATGAAGTTACCGTGTTGATCGCCCAAAACCTGGAATTCGATGTGGTGAGGCGAAGTGATGTATTTTTCGATGTAAACCGAATCGTTCCCGAACGACGATTTGGCTTCAGAACGGGCCGAACGCACCAGCGAAACGATGTCTTTTTCATCGGTAATCAGGCGCATGCCTTTTCCACCGCCACCTGCCGAAGCTTTTACCATAACGGGAAACCCGATTTTTCGGATGGTTTCGATTGCATCTTTTTCAGTTTTCACGCTTTCGGTCGTTCCGGGAACAACCGGGACACCGGCAGCAATCATGGTCAGCCTGGCCTGTATTTTATCTCCCATCTGGTTAATTACTTCAGGAGAAGGGCCAATAAACTTAATGCCGTTTTCAGCACATTTTCGGGCAAAATCGGCATTTTCAGATAAAAAACCATAGCCCGGGTGAATGGCATCCGCATTTGTTTTTTTTGCTACCTCAATAATTTTGTCGGCATTGAGATAGCTTTCGGATGAAGCTGAAAGTCCGATATAATAAGCTTCATGGGCATACCTGACGTGCA
Source organism: Sunxiuqinia sp. (assembly GCA_037446835.1). GTDB lineage: Bacteria > Bacteroidota > Bacteroidia > Bacteroidales > Prolixibacteraceae > Aquipluma. Next base: position 20,986 of record JBBIHV010000040.1, read on the forward strand.
TGGAAGTGCGGTCGGCATCAGAAAATACGGCAACGGTGGAAATGCCCATTTCGCGGCATGTTCGCATGATGCGGATGGCAATTTCACCACGGTTGGCAATTAAAATTTTTGTGATTTTTTGCATGTCAAAATTGTTAATTCAGAATTCGTATTTTAAAGGTTAATGCTTTTTATCCGTTTAAAAAACCACGGAAAGTATGAATTGTTTGTGAATTTGATTCTCTTTTAGCGAAAAAAAATACAGTTAACATATACATATATAAATTTTTACTTTATATTTGCTCGACTTAATTAAATCTTATGACTTTTAGGCCGTTTTTTCCCTTCTTTCTTTTCGTGGTCGTATCCGGAGTTACATCTGCCCAAATTTCAGGCAAATACACTCTGTCCAGCGATACAACAGTCAACCGATTGGCTGGGATTAAACGCGTTTATACGGCTGTCAGAATTACCAAACGCCCCAGGATCGATGGCAAATTGAACGATGCCTGCTGGAAGATTGGCGACTGGGCCGGTGGGTTTGTTCAGCAGGTTCCGGCCCAGGGCAAAAAACCATCACAGGATACTGAAGTCAAAATTTTATACGACAACAATAATATATATGTTGGTTTTAAATGCCATGACAAAAATCCTGAAGGGATCAGGCCAATTTTGAGCCGGAGGGACGAAAGTGTTGGGGATGCCGTCGGTATTGCTTTCGATTCGTATCACGATAAACGGACAGCTTATGAATTTGACCTGGATGCTTCGGGTCAAAAAGTTGACCTGGTACATCTGGGGGCTTTTAATTTCGATTATAACTGGGATGCTGTTTGGGATGGCAAAACCTATGTGGGCGACTCAGCCTGGTATGCCGAAATGCAAATTCCATTCAGCCAGATCCGGTTTGCGCCTGGAAAAGAACAGGTTTGGGGCATGCACATCTGGCGATGGATCGATCGTTTTCAGGAAGAGAGCGAATGGAAACTTGTGCCAATCGACGCCCCTGCCATGGTATATCTGTTTGGCGAACTTCATGGGATTGAAGGGATAAAACCAAAAACAAATTTCGAGTTTCTGCCCTATCTGAGTACCAGGTTCAGCCCAAATACTGATCTGCAAAACAAATGGACCCATGGCTATGGTCTGGATGGAAAAATTGGCCTGAATTCGGGATTTACCCTCGATTATGCCATCAACCCCGATTTTGGCCAGGTTGAAGCCGATCCGTCGGTGCTGAACCTGACTTCTTACGAAGTTTTCAATGAAGAAAAACGCCCGTTTTTTCTGGAAGGAAATACGATCATGGATTTTTCATTTGGGACCGATATGCTTTATTACAGCCGCCGGATTGGCCATGACCCCAGTTATTACCCTCCCCTTAATGATAACCAGACGATTTCGATTGCCGATAATGTTCCCATTTTAAGCGCTTTAAAATTGACGGGAAAAACGCAAAACGGCCTTTCGGTGGGCGTGGTAGAAAGCGTGACCGCTAAAGAAAATGCCACGATTTACAGTCCCGGTTCGAAATCGAAAATAGCGGTCGAGCCGTTCACAAATTTTATGGTAGGCCGCATCAAGCAGGATTTTAATAAAGGGAATACCGTTTTGGGGGGAATGGTAACATCAACCTTCAGGGACATTAACGACCAACAGCTAAGATTTTTACCGAATTCGTCATTCGTTGGTGGGATAGACTTTCAGCACAACTGGAAAAAACGAAAGTATTTCGTCGATTTTAAAGGTTTTTTCAGCGACATCAAAGGCGATACATCTTCAATTCAGCAACTGCAATTGTCTCCCGTTCATTATTATCAGCGCCCCGATGCCGGTTATTTGGGTTATAATCCTGAACGGACAAGCATGTCGGGCTGGGGAAGTTATTTAAGCGGTGGAAAACGTAGCGGTAATTTCAGAGCAATCGGCACTGTAAACTTGCGCTCTCCGGGAGTAGATTTTAACGATTTGGGGTATTTATACCAGGCCGACCTGATCAGCCAAATGGTTAACCTGACTTACAAAGTTAGCGCCCAAAAAAGAAACATCCGCAGTTATTTTGTCGAATTTGAACAGGAGCACGATTGGAGTTTTGGTGGCGAAAACACGCTCGACCGGCTGAAATTACATGGATACCTTCAGTTAAAAAATCTTTGGAATGCCCACTTGAACATAAAAAGGTTTTACAATATTTTCGATACCCGCGAGCTTCGCGGAGGCCCAAAATTATTGAAATCAGATTATAACGATGTTGAATTGTTTATTCAGTCGAACCAGGTGAAGGATTTGTGGGTTGGATTTGGCCCTCGCGTTAAATTTTTCTCCGATAACATTTCACATACCAACTATTTCACGGCATTTCTCCGTTGGCAAATCAACGACCGGTTCAGCATAACTTCGAGGACAATTTTCGACCATTCGATTGACAATAACAAATGGGTCAGAACAACAACCGACCCGGAAGGTTTGACACAATACATTGTTGGCACGATCGACCGGAACACCATTTCTTCGACCTTGCGCTTCGAATATTTTATTTCTCCTGAAATTTCGTTGCAGTACTACGGAAACCCTTACGCATCGGTAGGTAGCTACAACAATTTCAGGGAAGTTGCCGATGCCTCGAACCGTTCGATCAATAAACAGTACAATAAACTAGAACTGACGGTTCTCCCGGATGGTACTTATTCGCTCATCAAAAATGGAGCACCTGAATTCAACATTGCCAAACCTGATTTTAATTATCAGGAATTCAGGTCAAACCTGGTTGCCAGGTGGGAATTCAGGCCGGGTTCGACACTTTACCTGGTCTGGACCAATACCCGCTCGGCGTATTCCGACAAATTGAACCAACCCGTTTGGAAAAGTTTTGGAAGCATCATGAGCGAGAAATCACAAAATGTATTTATGGTCAAATTCAGTTACTGGTTTTCGTTGTAATTCCTTTTCTTTGGACTCAAATTCAAAGGACCATTCACGTGCGCATAACCGAGTACTTTCCTGTTTACCGAAAAACCCTGAAACTGGCCTGGCCGGTCATCCTTTCCCAAATTGGGCAGGTTTCAGTTAACCTGGCCGATACCATGATGGTCGGGCATGTTGGGACTACGCAATTGGCAGCAGCTTCGTTTGCATCGAATGTTTTTCTGGTCGGCATGCTTTTCGGAATCGGGATTACTTTTGGACTGACCCCACTGGTTGGTCAGGCATTCAGTAGTAAAAGCCAGAAAAATTTAGGCGGTTGGCTTAAAAACGGGATGACCATTTATTTTTTTGCTTCGCTCATCCTGTGCGCGATTATGTCGTCGGTAGTTTTGTTTATGAACCGGATGGGGCTGAGCCCGGAAGTGGTGAAACTGGCGATCCCATTCTACCTGCTTCATGTTGTTTCGCTGGTTCCGATGATGCTCTTCTTTTCGTTCAAACAGTTTTTTGAAGGGATAGGAAATACAAAAATTGCCATGATCATAACCATCACGATTAATCTGGTCAATATCGCGCTTAACTATGTGCTGATATACGGGAAATTTGGGTTCCCGGCTCTGGGCCTGAACGGTTCAGGTTTCGCTTCACTAATTTCACGGTTAATTATGCCACTAATTTTTTTTCTGGTAATCCTGAAAAGTCCCGCTTTCCGGGTTTATCTTTCTGAAGCCATTCATTCAGGATTTGAAAAACTTAAAATCAGGAGAATTGTTTCGATTGGGCTTCCCATTGGTTTGCAGATGGTTATCGAAATCCTGGCTTTTAGTTTTGGTGCCATCATGCTTGGCTGGATTTCAAAAGAATCGCTTGCAGGCCACCAGGTTGCAATCGGGATGGCTTCCATGACTTATATGATTTCGTTCGGTTTAGCTTCAGTCACCACCATTCGGGCCAGCCATGCTTATGGGAAACACGACCCGCATGAACTCAAGCAAACGATTTTTGCATCGCTTCAGTTGGTTGTTATGTTTATGTCGCTGATGGGGCTGCTTTTTGTTTTGCTCCGGAATTATTTGCCAATGTTGTTTACAACCGATCCGGTGGTTATTCAGATTGCGGCCAACTTGCTGGTAATTGCGGCAGTTTTCCAGATTTTCGACGGGATGCAGGTGGTCTTGCTCGGAGCATTGCGCGGAATTGCTGATGTCAGGATCCCGATGTTCCTGGCTTTCTTTTCGTACATTGTTGTGAGCTTGCCGATAAGTTATTTGTGTGCGTTTATTTTTAAGTTTGGCGCCCCCGGGGTGTGGATGGGTTTTGTGTTTGGCCTGGCCACTGCGGCCGTTTTATTTGGGTTCAGGCTTCGAAAACAAATACGTCATTTTGCTGCATAAAAATACCGGGCTTCAATAGTGAAAAACCCGGTTACTGGAAAGAAATATTTTCCCGGTTATTTTTTTACTGCCGTTAATGTTTTGGGGCCTTCCGGGCTATCAACAGTTCCGGTGATTTTGTTTTTTTTGCGAACCAGGTCGAGGTGAACTTCATTCCCTTGAACCATCGTGGAGAATGTAATTTTGTTCTTCTCAATTTTCAGGTCATTTACCTGTAAGTCACCGGCATCAAGTTTAATTACACAGACAGTTTTGCCGTCTTTTTTTGAAAAAATGAGGCTTCCTTTTTCATAACCGTATGGTGCATCGCTAACTGCATAAACCCACTCGCCGATTAAATGTTTGTTCTTGGTTTCTGCCTGAAGTTGCGAACCCGAAAACATTGCCAATGCAAATAAAAATAG
>JBBIHV010000041.1:0-22534 GCA_037446835.1 Sunxiuqinia sp.
TTTAACTCAGGCAGTCGTTTGGCAAGTTTATTCTTTTGACACTTTCAACCTGGTGCCACAGGCCGGGCAGGTGAAGCCGTCTGATTTGGGCTGCTCGAATAGTTCAGGAATAGTAACCTCAAGAGCATTGGCAATCTTCTGAAGTGTATCAGTAGTCGTATTGCTTCCGTTGATAATTCGACTCAGGGCCGGGGCCTGAATGTCCATTCTTTTTGCAACATCGGCAATCGTTAAACCTTTCTCTTTTGCCAGTTCTTTTACTCTTAACATTTGTGTTATCTTTTAAAATTTAATCAAAAGTACGATTATTTGTATATAGATGCAATAATTTTAATAAAAATAACTTATCGGGTTAATTTTTATTAAAATAAATTTGGATAGTATTAACTTATGTGTTATCTTTGGGGTATAGAAATAACACAACAGGTTAATATCATGGCAACAAAATTAAATTTCCGCAGCGTAGTTTTCAAAAGGGCATACCGGATAGCCAAAGAAACCGGGTGCAACTTCTCACAGGCATTAACTCAGGCCTGGGAACGTTACCGGGCATACAAAGCTCAGATTGTTGACGAACTGACCAGCCGGATTAAAGGCTTTGATTTTTACTATTGCTATTCCGATGACTCCCGCGTTTATCGCAAATGGTCACAGATCAGGAAAGAGATTAGCTCACAGTTAAAACAGTTCCCGGGCAGCTTCATTTCGGCTATTTCCGGGCAATTATCGAACGCCAAACAAATTGAATCATTCATTTAAATACAGTCATTTTAAAATCGTAAATTATGGAAACAAAAGAAAAAATCAAAAACGGAACCATCCGGATCGAAAATGGCAGATTAGTAGGATTGGGATTTAATGATAAACAATCTATTGATTTGACTGCTCTTGATAAATTAATGGAATCCATAACTCCCGGTGAATTATCGGAAGTTTTTAGCGATATTGTACAAAGTCTGGGGGCACTTGGTTTATATCTATATAAAGCAGGAGAGTCTATCCCCGATCCGTCCGAAGCCATTATTAGCAATGTTCCTGATGATGGTGATTTGTATCACATCTATTTGGTTTCAAAATTTTTTAGCAAATAAACCATGAGTACTAAAACAACAAATCAGCCGGAAATCAAGGATAGAAAGCTGTTGATCGCAGGTGAAGAAATTAATCTTTATGAACTGGGAGAATTCCTGTTACTGTACGGGAAAAGCGGCATAGTTGAGGAGAGTAAAAATCTGGCTATTTCATTAGGTGAGATCGCTGTTTTAGCTTGTCAGAATACCGTTGATACTGATTTGCTCAAAGATAAGATCCCGTCTCATGGAATTTATTTCCTGAAAATGATAATCGAGACATTCAAAGATTAAGGCCCGGATATACGGAACTTAGCAACCTATCGTTCACATCAAAAAAAGCATCCTATCCGGGTGCTTTCTTTATGCTTAAAAATGAAGTTAGGCCTGATTTGTTTGTACAGTGTTTGTACAGAAAATAAAAAGAGTTACAAAATGCTTGTAACTCTTTGGTTATCAGTTGTCCTGTCAGGTCTCGAACCTGAACTCTTCTGATCCAGAATCAGACGTGTTGCCAATTACACCACAGGACAGTTTTTATTTTTGAACTAATTTTGGATGCCCAAGTTTCACCCGTTTGTTTTTGTTGACCCGCCAAGGCTCGAACTTGGACTCTTCTGAACCAAAATCAGACGTGTTGCCAATTACACCACGGGTCAATCTTAAATCGTCCTTTCTTTAAAGACGGTGCAAAAATATAAAAATTATTTTTTCGGCGTCGGTTTTACCTACAAATTTTACTTCTGCTCCGAAATGTTTCATGTTGGAGAAATTTCGATGGTTGAGTTGCAGATTGAAGTTTTTGAATCAGCTTTCGGCCTCTTGACGCAATTCCTGGCGAACCGTGAAACTCCATTTCATGTTCAATCAGTTCGATCAGTTCTCTTGAAAAGTCGGGTTCTTTTTCAGCTATGTTGTAAAGAATTTGCATGGCATAAACACGCACAGCAACCGGCACTGTGGCATTTGTGAAAATATCGATGCAGTAATTCAGCAACTTAGCCATGCTTACATCTGGAATATCATAAAGACTGATCAGCTTCAAGAGATGCCTTTTTTTACTTGAATTTTGAGTCATCAGCAAAAATGAAGTCATTGCCGGTAAGTATTTGGCAACCAATTCTGGATGTTTTTCATGTATTTTATCGACCATCCAAATGGCCCGCCAGTTTTCGGGTTGGCTGTCGTCCAATGCTTTGGCCATAATAATCTCCAATTGTTCAGGGAAATCAGAAATATATCGTACCAGCAAGGCCAGATTTTCCCTCGATTGGATCATTGTTCGGACTTCAGTTTCAGTCATCACCGATAATTTATTATTCTGAGCAATAAATATAAACGAACTTTGGCATACTGTGAAAATGCCAAGTTACTTTTTCCTGAAAACTTTTAACAAGCTGGTAAAAGTCAACAGCAATCAAGTTCAAACCTGAACTAAAACTGGAACGAATACAAAAAGGAAGATTGACAATCAGTTTATTACCTTTATTATTCACGATGCTTGTGGACTATTTCGCTCTTGATCAATGCTTTTTCAAAACAAATGTTTACCTTCTTTGCGATTTGGTTTCAAAAAAAAATAAATGATTAATGTTTGTTGTGCCCTAATTCTGAAAGAGTCGAAAATACTGGCGGTTCAGCGCGGTCCTGAAAGTAGTCACCCGTGGCAATGGGAATTTCCGGGAGGCAAAATTCAGCCGGGTGAATCGGCCCGGCAAGGTATTATTCGCGAAATCAGGGAGGAACTGACTGTCGGGATACACGTGGTGAAAGAGCTTGTTGCGATTGAATTTGACTACGGGGAAAAACAAATCCGTTTAATTCCTTTCGTTTGCCAAATTGATTCAGGAGAAATTGAACTGACAGAACATATTGGCAAACAATGGTTTGACATTGAAACCTGGGATAAGCTCGACTGGTCGGGGGCTGATCGTGAACTGATCTTCGAGAATAAAAAAATTCTGGAAAAAATAGTGACTGATAAATTGAAGTAAATCTTGCTTGCAGGTTTTCTTCCTATCGCATTAAACGCGGGAATATCAGGGCAAAAGCCACAAAAACTACGGTCCAGCTCAAAATGGACAGCACCATGTAAGGCCGGGCTAATTTGTGCTTCGAATAATATTTATTCAGGAGAAATGCACCAATTGGAATGCTCAGAATAACAGGTGATAAAATTATGATTCCGGGAAGCCCAAACTTAGACCTGAAATACACAATGAACCGGTTTCTTTTGGAAAACACCCGTTCTCCGGTAATTTTTTTACGCCAAACCACCAATTGCCTGTATTTTAATCGGATTGAAAAAGGGATATATTTCCGGAGGAACTTGCGGATATGTGGAAATTTGGAAATGGCAAAACCACTGAAATGGTAAAAAAAGAAAAAACCAGCAATCCCGCCCAGAGTTACTGAAATCAGAGTCTGCAAAAAATTTAATCCGATAAGCATGGCAAACGGGAATGTGATAACATATTTAACAGAAGCCAACAAAAATACCTGAATGATTTTAAGAACTGCGACCATAACCTTCTCCCTCTATTATATTTTCGAATAGAACGTCAAATGTCGTGAAAATGTTGTTACCATGTATTGATATGTGCCTGATTTTTAAATTCATTAAGAAAAATTAAGACTTAACATTTTAAATTCACCTCAAAGATATTCAAATCATTGTCTGATACGGCATTCGGAACCGTTTAACCTAATCGTCTGTAAATCAGAATTGCCAGAATTATGCCTGAAATGAGCAAATACGTGTACATGTTGGCAAAATTTAAGGTCCATCCCATCATTTTGTTGCGCTTTGGAACAACAACTCGCCGGTCGCGCCGGTTAAAATAGAAGATTCCTGCTTTGTAATTCGCCGGATCCTGTATCATCCGGTCGTTCTCAAATTCATCAAAATTGTTTTTCATGAAAAGATTGTTTCGTACCTTAATCTGAAACTATTTAGCTGTTCAAAACCATCCACTCAAAATCAGGATAAATTGAACTTTCAAAACCCGACTAACATTTAGTTGTGGCCCAGCCTGGCCTTTTCAGGAAAATTCGAAGGAAGAAAATTTGCGAAGGTTAACCGGGTTTTACCGTTTCATTACCCCGTAGCAAAGAATTTTCACAATGTTGTCAACACTTTGTTCAAGGTTCACTTTACTGTATTCGCCAGCCGCAAGTGGCATTTCCAGGCCTTTTATGGCGGTGGTGATTCCGGTAGCGGCCAAAGTCAGGTCATAAACTTCGAAGATGTTTTTTCGTACGCCTTCAATCAAAATGCGCTTAATCATGCGGATTTCTTCCTGCTGATGGCGGTGTTTGATATTTTCGATGAATTCGATGGCAGTCACATCATTTTCGAGTGCATTGTAAAAATTGGCCATTCCACGGAAAGTGGTCAGCTTGGTCAGGATATAGTCACGTAATTTGTCAACCGGATCGGTATTGCGGTTCACCACGATTTCGAGTTCGTGCCGCAATATGTCAACTTCCTTCTGGATCACGGCCTGAAAAAGGTCTTCCTTACTGGTAAAATAATAGTAAAGTGAACTTTTGCCTTTACGGACAGCATTGGCAATATCGTCGAGGGTTGTTTTTTTGTATCCGTATTTGCTGAATATTTCCTGGGCAATTTTCAGGATGCTCTCACGGTTTGCATCTTTTTTATTGGTCCCGCTTTCTAAGTTCATTGCCATAGCCAAAGGTTTTTTTCAGTTGTAAATATACTGTTGACATCCATTGAGGAAACCCTCATCTTACTACAAAGAAACTGTACATTTTCTAAAATTTACAATCTTGCGCCTGTTTTTTTATATCCGGCAAAAAAAATACCGGTTATTGCTTCCTGAATTTTTCTTTCACTAGGCGAAAATCGAGTTGCTTTTTCTCCAGGTTCGCCCTGGCAATCTCAACTTTAACTTCGTCGCCCAGTTGAAATTTCTGGTGCGAGTGGCGGCCAGTCAGGCAGTAATTTTTTTCATCGAAAATGTAAAAATCATCGTCCAGGGTACTGATCGAAACCATTCCTTCACATTTGTTTTCAAGTTCTACATAAATTCCCCAGTCGGTCACTCCTGAAATAACTCCTGAAAAGTTCTGGCCGATTTTGTCCTGCATAAATTCAACCTGCTTGTATTTGATCGACGACCGTTCGGCATTGGCGGCCTTGTTTTCCATGTCGGACGAATGCTTGCACATATCTTCCCATTTCTGGGCGCTTACCGATTTTCCGCCTTCCAGATAACGCTCCAGAAGCCGGTGTACCATTACATCGGGATAGCGCCGGATGGGCGAGGTGAAATGTGTGTAATATTCGAACGAAAGTCCGTAGTGCCCGATGTTTCGGGTGGAATAAACGGCTTTCGCCATGGTCCTGATGGCCAGGGTTTCGATCACGTTTTGCTCGTTTTTCCCTTTCACGTTGTTCATCAACAGGTTCATCGACTTTGAAATCTGCCCGGGAGTTCCGAGTTGCAGCCCGTAGCCAAACTTGTGGATGAAATGGTTGAAATTCATCAGTTTATCGGGGTCGGGCTTGTCGTGTATCCGGTAAACAAATGTACGTGGCGTTTTGTGGCTTTCGGTTTTACCAATAAATTCAGCCACCCGTTTGTTGGCCAGCAGCATAAATTCCTCGACCAGTTGGTTGCTTTCCTTGGCTTCCTTGAAATAGACCGAGAGCGGTTTGCCTTTTTCGTCAATCTCAAATTTCACTTCAACCCGTTCAAAGGCAATCGACCCTTTTTTGAACCGGGCTTCCCGGAGCTTTATGGCCAGCCGGTTCAAGGTCAACACTTCATCTTTCAGCTCACCTTCGCCAGTTTCGATGATCAGTTGCGCATCTTCGTAGGCAAAGCGTTTGTCGGAATGAATAATGGTGCGCCCGAACCACTGTTCCTGGATTTCAGCATTGTCGTTGAGCTGAAAAATGGCCGAAAAGCAAAGTTTATCCTCGTTTGGGCGAAGTGAGCAAACCCCGTTCGACAATTTTTCAGGAAGCATGGGAACCACGCGGTCGACCAGATATACCGAAGTGGCGCGCTCGTACGCTTCATCGTCGAGGATGGTGCCGGGTTTCACATAGTACGAAACATCGGCAATGTGAACGCCCACTTCCCAAAAACCGTTTTCGAGTTTACGAACGGAAAGGGCGTCGTCAAAGTCTTTGGCATCGCGCGGGTCGATGGTAAAAGTGGTCACTCCGCGCATATCGCGGCGGCGGGCAATTTCGTCTTCCGGAATTTCATCCGGAATTTTTTCTGCCGCTTTAAGCACGTTTTCAGGAAAACGCAGCGGCAAATCGTATTCGGCCAGGATGGCGTGCATTTCTGCATTGTTGTCGCCCACGTCGCCCAGTACTTCAATAATTTCGCCAAACGGGTTCTTGGCGCGGGCAGGCCATTCGGTAATTTTTGCAATGGCTTTTTGCCCGTCTTTCGCACCGTTCAGCTTTTCGTTGGGGATGAACAAATCGAAATGAGACTTTCCGGAAGGGATTAAAAATGCAAAATTACGCGATTTGGAAATGGTTCCCACGAAAGTAGATTTGGCCCGTTCGGTAATTTCTACCACTTCGCCTTCGGCTTGCTGGTTTTTATGGATGGCATACAAATATACCTTCACCTTGTCGCCTTCCATGGCGTGGTTCAGGTTGCGGCTCGATACCAAAACCGGTTTTTCGAGTTCTGCCGAAACAATATAGGCAAAGCCCTGAGGCTGCATTTCAACGGTCCCGGAAATTGATCCGCTTCGGGCTTTCAGTTTGTATTTTCCACGCTGAACGCTATGAAGGTTCTCATTTTCAGTGAGTTCTTCGAGCACAACAAAAACCAGCTTGGTAATTTCGGGGTCGTGGATTTTAAGCAGTTCGGCTATTTGTTTGTAGTTGTAGGTGCGTTCAGGATGATCGTAAAATAAAGTCAGGATTGCATTTTTCAGCTTTGGTTTATTGAATGACTCAACCAGTTTAGCTAATTTATTTTTCTTCTTTTTGGCCATGGATTGTTTTATAAAATTTAGCCTGAAGGTAGGAAACATTTTCCGAACGAAGGGTGAATACGACTTGCAATTTCGTTTTTGTGGGTCAGAACAAACCCGTGCAACGGCCTGCCGGGTATAATAATTCCTGAAGGTATTCAACTCAATGCCGATGATTTAACAAAATTTCAGTTTCTTTTGGTTTTGTTCAGGGTTTTTGACATCATTTCACAGAACTTGTCGGTAGTTTTGGGTCGTTGATTTGAGCCGTGCAAACCCAACAGAACAGAGACAAATTATATATTCAGAAAACAGCACGATTGCCGGACTTCCAGAATTTCAGGAAGCCCGGTTTTTTTTTGTTTTCACTATCCGGGCAAAATCCGGAAATGTCGGCTATTTTCTTATATTCGTAGCCTGTACAGGTATTCATTTCCTGAAGTTTAAAAGAAACACATGAAAAAACTGGTCTTTCTGTTACCTATTTTTTTATTCCGGTTTGTTTGGGCACAGGCTCCCTCCCCCGATTTTAACGACAAGATGGCGACCGGTGAACGATTGGCTCATCAGAAATCGGCTGCGTTTACCGAGTCGGACGACTTTGCCGACTATGACCTGGTTTATCAGCGGCTGAACTTTACTGTTGACCCGACAGTGAATTTCATTGCAGGTTCGGTTTATTCAAAGGTTAAATTCCTGAAAGATCAGGTTAGCAGCATCAGGTTCGATTTGTTGGACAATATGATTGTGGATTCGGTAAACTGTAATCAAATAAAAACCAATTTTCAACATTCCGGAGATAAAATCAGCATCAGCCTGCCCCTGCCGATGGCTGTAAACAGTTTGAGCAATTTTGAAGTTTTTTACCACGGGGCGCCCTTTCAGGATGGGTTTGGCTCGTTCACCGTTTCAACGCACAACAATGCCCCTGAACTTTGGACCTTGTCGGAACCTTACGGCGCCAAAAACTGGTGGCCGTGCAAACAGAGCCTGGCCGATAAAATTGATTCAATGGACGTTTACATTACCTGTCCGTCGCAATACAAAGCCGCCAGCAACGGCAAGCTGATTTCGGACCAGGTTGTAAACAACCTCCGCACTGCGCACTGGAAACATCGCTACCCGATTGCCACTTACCTGGTTGGCATTGCGGTAACCAACTATGAAACGTATTCGGATTTTCTGAATTTGCCCGGTGGAAAAACAATCGAGGTATTAAATTATGTTTATCCTGAATATTTGAGCACAGCTAAAACCAAGTCGGCTGATATTCTGAATATTCTGGGTTTTTACAACTCGAAGTTTGTCACATACCCGTTTGCCTCCGAGAAATACGGGCATGCCCAGTTTGGCTGGGGCGGCGGAATGGAACACCAAACCATGAGTTTTATGACCACGCTCGATTTTGAACTGGTGGCCCACGAAATGGCGCACCAGTGGTTTGGCGACGACATTACTTTGGCCAGTTGGCACGACATCTGGATGAACGAGGGCTTTGCCACCTACCTCACCGGATTGTGTTACGAAAACTTGCTCAATGGTCAGTATTGGCAGGCCTGGAAAAAAATCCAGGTTGAAAAGATTACTTCGGTTCCCGATGGTTCGGTTTATGTGGCCGACACAACGGATATCAACCGGGTTTTCGATGGCCGCCTGTCGTATTCAAAAGGTGCTTACCTGTTGCAAATGCTGCGTTGGGAAATGGGCGACAGCCTATTTTTCAAAGGCATGAAAAATTACCTGAACGATCAGGCGCTTTCTTATGGGTTTGCCACTCAGGAGCAATTTGTCAGGCACATGGAAACTGCTGCCGACACCACCCTTACCGAATTTTTCACCGAATGGTATTACGGCCAGGGTTATCCGGTTTACCACCTGACCTATTTCCACGATCCGGCAAACCCGGCACGGCAAAAGCTACGGATTAGTCAAAGCACGTCAAATCCTTCGGTCGCTTTTTTTAAGATGCACGTTCCGGTCAGGGTATGGAAAGACGGCCAATACAGCGATTTGCGCCTGTACAATACACAACAGGATCAGGAATTTGTAATTCCAGAAGACCGCATCGATTCCATTCAGTTCGATCCCGGACTACGATTGTGTGCCAGAGCCGATCAGGTCCTTCCTGTAAAGGAAATCGCGCAGATCGGGCAAATTCAAATCATTCCTGAAAATTCCACTAACCGGGTCAGGGTTCTTGTTCCTGATTTTTCGGGAAAAGCGGGCCTCCGGATTTTTGACCTGAACGGAAAGCCAGTTTTTGTTTCGTCAATCCAGGCAGGCAATTCCAGCGTAGGATTTGGAAATTTGGCAAATGGGATTTATCTGGTTGAAGTGCAATCGGGAAACCAGAAAAAGACACAGAAAATCGTAATTAATCATTAACCCCGGATGTCGTTTGGTTAAGCTACCGTCACGGTTTTTACCACTCAAGATTAATCCAATTCTTATTCGTCGCCCCACAACTGGCTGTTGTTCCCATGTTGTTTTCGCCAGGCATCGCGCCATTTGTGTATTTCAGAAGGCCCGATTATTGGTTTATGAACACGTTCTTCTTTAGTAAACGACCGGGGCAGTGGCGAAGCTTTGTCTTGGTACCAGTAGGCTACCGAGGCCAGGTCGAGTGTCAGGTTGTTGTTGTGGCCGTGTTCGATGGTAAATTTGCACGATTTGTCGAAATACACCGGATCGGCGATGAAATAGCGGTAAAGGTGGGTGTGCCCCAACCAGCCGGTTTCGTTGTTCACGCGTGGAGACCCAAAGTACGGGTGCATAAAAATTTCTTTCGGGCACCACGACATGTTGAAAAAATCTTCGGTCCCGGTTCCGTTCAGGGTCGGGATGGTATCGCCGTCGATAAAAACCATCTCGTCGCCTTCGCCATACCACATGGTTGACGGGCAATTCACGTAGTAATTCACGCCAACAAACTGGCCTTTCCCCTTAATGTCGGCAAACACATAATTGCCTTTTCCGGTTGGATTCTTGCCGGTTTCGCCAAGCAGTCCCCATTCGTTTTCGCCGCCGGGCAAAGCATCGGTAATCTGATGGTTGTACCAGGCATGAAATCGCCCGGTATTTTCGGGCAGTTCGGGCATTTCGGTGTAATCGATGTTGAAATAGAACGATTCAATTTTGACATCGGCCTGGTTCTCGATTTCAATTTTCGCCCCTTTGGCAAAAGGCATGGCGAAATAACACACGTACGATTTTCCCCAGCCTGGCGTAACCGAGAGCGGCACACTCACAAAATTGTAGGTTTCGTTCCAGCCGTTTCCGAAGAACGGGCCGATGGGCGATTCAACCGAAGGGAAGCTGTTGCCATCCCAGTACATCCTCAGAATGATGTCGTTCCGGCTGAGTTTGGCCGCTTCAGGAGCAATGGTAATCCAAATGTGATCGATAATTCCGGCGCCTTTTACATCCATAATGGTACGCTTTTCGCCGGGAAGAATTCCGCCCCAGCAATCGGCGTTGCCGCCAGTCTTATCGAAACTACCGACCCGTTTGGTTTTTACATTCTTTTTAATCTGGGTGAGAGACAACATTTCGTTTCCTGAATTCTGTGAGAACAGGACGCTGAAACTAAAAACAAACAAGGTTAAAAATAGAAGCTTTTTCATGGTTGGTCCGGTTTAGAGAAATTAAATTGTTTTTAAAAATACCAATTAATCTGTTTGCATCTTCAGGGCAGCCAACAAAATTAGATTAACTGATTGGTAGGTCGCAAACAACTCCCGGCCCAAATTCCTGAAGCTTGATTATTTTGGTTATTTTTGTAAAGCTAAAATTGGCCAATTGAACATGAAGAAAATACTTTCCTATTTCTTGACACCCATTTATCTCATCTGCTTCGGGATGCTTTTGCTGGTTTTTCACCCCATTCAAATGATTACCAACTGGATCTGGGGCTATCCGGTACGCAAAAAAGTGGTCGATGTCCTGAATTTCGGATTGCTCTACAGCCTGAAAATCCTGGGTACAAAAATTACGTTCAGCGGGCTCGAAAAAATTCCGCACAACCGGCCTCTGATCATCGTGGCCAACCACCAAAGCACGCTCGACATTCCTGCTGTGATCGTGGCCTTCCAGAAAAACCATCCGAAGTTTATTTCAAAAATTGAACTGGGCAAATGGATCCCAAGCATTTCGTATAACCTGCGCTACGGCGGCTCTGTGCTCATCGACCGCAAAAACCCACGGCAATCGGTGAAAGATATTTTGATGCTTGGCAAACACATCGAGGCAAACAATTATGCCGCCTGTATTTTTCCTGAAGGGACCCGGAGCAAAGACGGGAAAATTAAAACCTTCATGCCCGCCGGAATTGCCTCGCTCGTTAAAACTTCCCCTTCAGCGCTGGTCGTTCCGTTTGCCATCGACGGGGACTTCGAATTGATGAAACATGGATATTTCCCCATGACGTTGGGCGTGCACCTCAAACTGTCGGCACTCGAACCGATTGAGCCGAAAGGAATGGACAGTGGCGAACTGGCACAATTGATTGAAAGCCAGATCAGGAAGGAACTGGGGCAGTAATTTTAGGAAAAAGGGAAAAGAAAAGGGAAGATTTGCAGACCAGTTTGTGTTTCAAAAAAAATACCTGCCGGCGAAATCAGTAGTTCACACCGGCAGGTATTTTTTGCTGAACAGCAGCTACAGGTTATTTGAATTGTTTTACTCGAACCGCGCTTGGTCCTTTGTGCCCCATTTCAACCTCAAAACTCACCACGTTTCCTTCTTTTATTTCTTCGAGCAGGTTGTTTACATGCACAAAAACACTTTCCTGAGTTTCGGCATCCTTAATAAAACCAAACCCTTTTGATTCGTTGAAAAAGGTAACAAAGCCTTTCCGGACCGGATCGGGCTTGTCGTTCGGATCGCTTTTGGGAATGCTGATTTCGATATCTTCCAGATTAATGACCGTTTTTTCACTGGGGTCAGGCGGGGTTGATGTAATCATCCCATTTTCATCAACATAAGCAATCATATCGTCAAAGCCGGAAGTCTTTTCATTGTCCTTTCTGGCCATCCGTTTCTGTTCCTTTTCTTTTCTTTTTTTTTCTTTTTTATTTCTGACTTCCTTTTTGTTGAATGATTCCTGTGATCGCCCCATAAATTGATTTTATTTTAGTATTCAAAAAATTCTTGCCGGTATAGGTTTTTTCAGCGCTTTAGCGCTGAATTTCAGCAAAGGTACATTTTTTTTTCAGTGTTGGGGCAATTCTCCTGATTTATCGAAATCGCACACCCGATTGGCCTTAACATTCACGCCTGCGTCGGGTAGTTCCAATCATTGGCATTACACCAGAATGATTTTTGTCTGATATAGAATTGCTCTTGGTGCAATTTTTATAACCCCTAAAATCTCACTGCCTCACTGTTCAGGACTGATAATTGGCAGAATGAAAAATTGAGAATTTTAAGATGAATTCGAAAACGCAAAGTTGTGCCTTGTCCTTCCCTGGAATTCCGAAGATGTTTACAACGGCTTGTATTCGAACCAGTTGAAGTATGCCTTGGCATTCGTTTTCTTGCCGTTTCCGGTGGCAAAAAGTCCGATGTAATTCCCGGTGAACCCACCTGCTACTTCCGATGAAAGGAAATAAGTGTCGCACTTGCCCAATTCCTTGAATCCGTCGTTCCCCTGAGCGTAGAAAAAAGTATAGAAATCGCGCGATCCCACTACTTTTAATTTCACGCTGCCCGATTTCAGGGACACGGTTTTGCCCGTGCTGAAAAAGAAACTACCCAGGTGATTGTTTAGGCCCAAAACTTTTTTCCCGCCCTGTTTCTTCACCGAAAGTTTGTAGTAGTGGCCGTTGTTCATAAATACGGCAAGTCCGGCCTCGTCGTTTTCTCCGGAAGGGTCGAAGGCCATTTCGGTACTGGCTTCAAAGTTAAAATGCTCCTGGCGACGACCAATGAATGTTGGCGAATCGGCCCAATCCAATCCTACTTCAGTGGCTTTCAGGCATAAAAAACCCTTCTTTTCGGTGAACGAATAGTTCTCGCGAACCGGATTCCGCAGGTAATTCCATTCGAAGCCCAGCTTCGAACCATCAAATTCAACGCGTTTAAACTCTTTTTTTACCGGAACTTGCGGTAAGGTTTTCACTTTCATTTCCAGATCGATGGTTCCGTTGCCGTTCACTACCGGCCAGCTATTTTCTGTCCAGACTACCGGGGCTAAAAAGGTTTCGCGGCCAAGGATGTGGTAGCGCCCTTTTGCCGGACGGAAGGCCAGACAAACCATCCACCAACTGCCATCGGCTGCCTGGACCAAATCAGCATGACCAGTTCCCTGAATAGGGGCTTCCTGTTTCTCTTCATCGGCATGTGTCAAAATCGGGTTCGCCGGATTGCCCATGTAAGGTCCCATCAATTCTTTGCTGCGTGCAATGGTAACTTTGTGACCGTATTCTGTTCCACCTTCTGAAATCATCAGGTAATACAAACCATCTTTTTTGTAGATGTGTGGCCCTTCGGGATAGCGACCGCCTGTTCCACGCCAGATATGCCGCATTTCGCCAATCCGTTTCCCGGTTTTGGTGTCGATTTGGTTCATTTGAATACCCATTTTCCCATCGGTATTGCACACGTAAACTTTCCCGTTTTCGAAAAAGAGGTCCGGATCGATGCCAGTGGTTTCAACCCAAACCGGGTCGGACCATTCGCCTGCCGGATCGGCTGCTGTGACAATGAAATTGCCACCTCCAGTTGTGTTCGTGGTGATCATGTAAAAAAGCCCATCGTGGTAACGGATCGTCGTGGCATAAATTCCGCCCGAAGCATAGCATTTCTGCAACGGGAGTTGCGAATCGCGGGTAAGGCAGTAGCCAATTTGTTCCCAGTTGACAAGGTCCTTGCTATGGAAGATTGGAACCCCCGGGAAAAACTCGAATGAACTATTGACCAGGTAAAAATCGTCGCCAACACGGCATACGCTTGGATCGGGATGAAAGCCCGGAATCACCGGATTTTGATAGCCAAAAGACTGGCCAAAACTGGTTGCGGAAACTGCGATTAGAAAACTCAGGATCAATGATTTAAAAAGTTTCTTCATGGTTATTTAAATTAGTTTAATTTCATTCCTGGTACGAATTACAGTTTTGTTGCCGGCTTCAACAAAAAGTAACCTTGTTTCATGTTGTCATGGTCACCTATTCGTTTCGGGATGCTGCACCGGCCTTCAGGTTTACAATGCCGGGGCAAAATTAGTAAATTCGCCCGATTTTGGCAGGACAATTATATGCCGTTCGGAAGTTGAATCGCTGTACACGATTTCGTTCACCTGCGACTTTCCGGAAATATCGGCAACGCACCAAATCCAATCCTGCAAGTTCGACTTTTTCAATATTAAGTAAGTGAAACAATTTAATGTCGTATTTTATCCTTGACTTACCCCACGTCCGCTTGCGGACGTCCCCCCTCTCTACTTGTAGAGAGGGGAAAAGCGAGCGCTGCGAGCTTGGGGTGAGTCAATAAAACAACGAAACTGAAATGCGACATTTATTTATTCTTGAAACTTATCATTTGGTATCAGATACTATTTCGCCATATTGTGCTCTCGAATAATTTCTCCTGAGAATGAGATGAAAATGATAACTGCTGAAAATGCTGGCGTTAAGCTGAATGGCAAAACCATTCTGGACAACATCAGTTTTGTTTTGCCTGAAGGTCATTCGATGGCCATTGTCGGGCCGTCGGGAAGTGGAAAAACCACACTTGGAAAATTGATTGGCGGATTGGCCGGAGTGACTTCCGGACAACTGAAAGTCGCGAACGATAAGCTTTGCCTGATGGTTGAGCAACAGGATAATTTCATGGCCGCATCGCATATCCGCTCGGGTTACTACGGCCAGCGGTACGAAAACCTGGGGCTTGAAGATGTCCCGACGGTTGGCGAATACCTTAAAAAAATCGCTCAATCGTTGAAATCAGGAATCAGTCGGGCCGATATTGACTCCAGCCTTCTGGGGATGGGCATTCTGGCCCTTTCAGGCCGAAAACTGATGTACTTAAGCGATGGTGAGCGCAAACGGACACAGCTTGTGGCAACGTTGATTCAAAATCCTGACATTCTGGTGCTCGATCAGCCATTCGTCGGGCTCGATGTTTCGGCACGCGAAATACTGGAAGGGCAGCTTGCCTGGTTTCAAAAATCAGGAAGAACACTTGTGCTGATTTGCGATCCGGGTCACGTCCCATCTCAAATCGATTGGGTGCTGGAATTGGGGAGAGGGGTTTCACCGAGTCTGAAACCGCGCAAAGAATTTGTTCCGGAGAAGCCGGAAATGGATAAAACTGAAGATTTGAATAATATTTTTGGCTTCTTTCAACCTGCCGGACCCGACCGGTTTGAACATGCTGTGGTAATGAAAAATGTGAATGTTTCCTTTCGGGGAAACAACATTTTGAAAAATATAAACTGGGAAGTCCGGAAAGGCGACCGGTGGGCTTTGCTGGGGCCAAATGGTTCAGGAAAAACAACCCTGCTGAGTCTGATAACGGCCGATAACCCACAAGGATATTGCAACGATTTGGTGCTGTTCGACCGGAAACGGGGAAGCGGCGAAACCATCTGGGACATTAAAAAGCGGATTGGCTTTGTATCGCCTGAGCTGCACCTGTTTTTTTTAGGGGGGAAGGGCATTTTCAACAGCATTCCCGGATTGGAAAATAGCCCGGGTTATATTGGCAATTCCGTTTCGTGCGAAGAGGTGGTATCTTCGGGGTTTCAGGACCAGGTCGGATTCTCAGACAACAACAGCAATGTTCAAAAAAAATCGGTTGACGCCTGGCTTTCGGTTTTCCAGATCGATCATCTTTCAGGAAAGACATTCCGGGAAGCTTCCATGAGCGAACAGCGGCTGCTTCTGTTGGCGCGTGCATTGGTAAAAATGCCTTCGTTGCTAATCTTGGACGAACCGTGCCAGGGGCTCGGCCCCCATCAAACCGTGCAATTTACCGAAATGCTCGATGTGGTGTGCCCGAAGCTGGATACGACCATGATTTATGTTACGCACCAACCCGAAGAAATTCCGAAATCGGTAAACAAATTGCTCCGGCTCGAAGCGGGAAGCATAAAAAGTTGCGGCGAATTTCCTGAAAAAGTATAATTGCAAGGGGCAAAAATCACGTCCGAAACCATCCTTCGAATATAAACTGTTCTTACCTTTGTTCACGATCAATTAATATTGAATTTATGCAGAACTTCTTTGTCAAATCGCACGGGCTCGGGAACGATTATTTTGTGTTGAACGAGCCGGAACTCTCGTTTCAACTGAACGGAAAAAACATCCAATATCTGTGCGATGTCCATTACGGCATCGGGTCCGATGGAATTTTGCTGAAAGTTCCTTCAAACAGGGCAGATTTTGGCCTGAAGATTTTCAATCCGGATGGTTCCGAAGCTGAAAAGAGCGGCAACGGGCTGCGCATTTTTGCCAAATACCTTTACGATTACGGCCATACTTCAGGAAAAAAATTTTCCATCGAAACGCTGGGCGGGATTGTGACCGCCGAAGTAACCCGCGAAACCAGTGGCATGGCCAATCTGGTTAAGATCGACATGGGGAAAGCCATTTTCGGATCGCATTCAATTCCGGTTATTTGCGACGAACCGGAATGTTTCGATCTCCCGCTCAACATCATCGACGAAACTTACCTGATCAACTGCGTTTCGGTCGGAAATCCGCATTGTGTTATTTTGACCGACCGGCTTAATGAAGCCGAAATCCTGAAACACGGGTCCGAAATCGAAAACCACCCGATATTCCCGAACCGCATTAATGTGCAGTTTGCCAAAGTTTTATCACGAGGCGAAGTGGAAATCCTGATCTGGGAACGTGGAGCCGGATACACGCTGGCCTCCGGAAGTTCGTCGTGCGCAGTGGCAGCAGTGATGGTTAAAAAGGGATTGACTGACCGAAAATTAAGGCTGAAAATGCCTGGCGGAACGTTGCAAATTGAAATCGACGAAGCCTGGAACATCCGGATGGAAGGCGAAGTCAGGGAAATTGCCTCGGGCTATTTTAGTGATGAACTGATTGCAGATGTACTTTGTATCTGAAAATCTGTAAATTTGCAGCCCGGTTTAATTATAAATTGAAAATGACAACAAAGCAACTTCCATTCTCGAAGCAACAGATCGCAAAGATCGCCGAACAATATCAAACCCCATTTCACATTTACGACGAAAAAGGGATCCGTGAATATGCCCGGAAATTCACCAGCGCATTTTCGTGGAATGCCGGGTTCAAAGAATTTTATGCCATCAAATCGGCGCCAAATCCTTATTTGATGAAGATTATGCGCGAAGAAGGTTTTGGTATCGATTGCAGTTCGTATGCCGAACTGATGCTGGCCGAAAAACTCGGCATGTCGGGCGATGAAATTATGTTTACCTCGAACGACACGCCTGCCTACGAATATAAAAAAGCCATTGAACTGGGCGCCATCATTAACCTCGACGACATTTCGCACATCGAATACCTCGAGAAAAATGTGGGTTTTCCGCAACTGGTCTGCTTTCGGTACAATCCGGGTTCGCTGAAGGAAGGAAATACAATTATTGGACATCCGGAGGAAGCCAAGTACGGTTTCACCCGTGAACAACTTTTCGAAGGTTACCAAATGCTGAAAGACAAAGGCGTAACCCGCTTCGGACTGCACACCATGGTGGCTTCCAACGAATTGGATGCAGCTTATTTTGTTGAGACGGCCCAGATTCTGTTCGACCTGATTGTCGAAATCAAAGAAAAGGTGGGCATCAGCATCGAGTTTGCCAACCTGGGCGGCGGAATCGGGATTCCCTATCGTCCAACCGACCAGCCTGTCGATCTGGCTTTTATGAGCCTGGGCATTCGGAAAATGTTTCAGGAAAAAATTGAAGCCAACGGTTTGGCGCCACTCCGGGTTTATTTTGAATCGGGGCGTGCCATGACCGGGCCATTCGGATTTTTGGTTTCGAAAGTGCTGCACATCAAGAAAACCTACAAGCAATACGCCGGCCTCGATTCGAGCATGGCCAACCTGATGCGCCCTGCGCTGTACGGATCGTATCACCACATTTCCGTGATGGGGAAGGAGTACGAACCACACAACCAGGTTTACGATGTAACCGGTTCGCTGTGCGAAAACAACGATAAATTTGCCATTAACCGGCACCTTCCCGCGCTGGAACCTGGCGATCTGATGGTGATCCACGATACCGGCGCCCACGGCCATGCCATGGGATTCAATTACAACGGCAAACTTCGTTCAGCCGAACTGCTGCTTCGCGAAAACGGCGAAGTTGTTCAAATCCGCCGTGCAGAAACCCTCGATGACTATTTTGCAACCCTGGATTTTAACGGATTGAAGGATTTTAAATAATCTGAACGATAAATATTCGAAAGCCGGTGAATGCCGGCTTTTTTTATTGGAATTGGTTCATTAGGAAGAATGATGTCCGGTTAAAAGCGCCTACTTGATGACTTTCTTCAGGCCAGGACTTCCTTGTCCGGAAAAAGTTTTTACCTTTGACCCCGTTATGTGGATAAATTTGTGCTGATTGCAACCACGAAAAAAAATGCTAAAACGAAACCGCTTTTTCATCTTGCTTTTCGATCAATTATCCCACAACTTTTAATTGTTTAATCCTTTCCTGAACTTGTTCAGCTTGAAACTGTTTTGCTTCAGGAATTTAAATTGATCAGATTATGAGTTATTTTTTCACCAGCGAGTCAGTTTCAGAAGGCCATCCTGACAAAGTTTCTGACCAGATTTCGGATGCCCTTTTGGATGAATTTCTCGCCCACGATGCCAACTCGAAAGTGGCCATCGAAACATTGGTTACCACCGGACAAGTTGTGTTGGCCGGAGAAGTTAAATCGAACACGTATGTTGACGTGCAGGAAACTGCCCGTAAAGTAATTAACCAGATTGGCTACACCAAAGCCGAGTACCGTTTCGACGGCGATTCGTGCGGTGTTTTCAGCGCTATTCACGAGCAAAGCCCGGATATTAACCGCGGCGTTGAGAAAGCCGACAAAATGGACCAGGGCGCGGGCGACCAGGGAATGATGTTTGGATATGCCTGCACCGATACCGACAATTACATGCCGCTCCCGCTCGAACTTTCGCACCTCATTTTGGTCGAACTGGCCGTCATCCGCCGCGAACAGAAGGTGATGACCTATTTGCGCCCCGATTCAAAATCGCAGGTAACGATTGAGTACAACGACGACCATTCGCCCAAACGGATTCATACCATTGTGGTTTCGACCCAGCACGACGATTTTGATGCCGACGAGCCCATGTTGGCAAAAATCAAAAAAGATGTGATTGAAATCCTGATCCCACGCGTGAAGGCGCAACTGCCCGAACGTGTTCAGGAATTGTTTCAGGATGGGATTATTTACCACGTGAACCCGACCGGAAAGTTTGTGATTGGCGGGCCACACGGCGATACCGGCTTAACCGGACGTAAAATTATAGTGGATACCTACGGAGGACGCGGCGCTCATGGTGGTGGCGCTTTTTCAGGAAAAGACCCGTCGAAAGTTGACCGTTCAGCCGCTTATGCCGCCCGCCACATTGCCAAAAACATGGTTGCAGCCGGAGTCTCAGGAGAAATGCTTGTTCAGCTTTCGTATGCCATTGGCGTTGCCAAACCGGTTGGCGTGTATGTCGAAACCAAAGGGACAGCGATTTCAGGGCTGACTGATTCCATGATTTCAGAAAAAATTCAGGAAATATTCGACCTGCGCCCGGCTGCCATCGAGGAACGGCTCAAACTGCGAAACCCGATTTACCGCGAAACCGCTGCCTACGGGCACATGGGACGGCAGCCCAAAACTGTTTCGAAGGTATTCGAATCGCCTTACAACGGGCGGATTGAATTGGAAGTGGAACTCTTTACCTGGGAAAAACTCGACTATGTTGACCAGATTAAGCGTGCATTCGGAATCTAAATCCAAATACTGACAGAAAACTCCGGATTCGTAAAAGTCCGGAGTTTTGCTTTTTTATTTATGATCAAAAAAAATACAACATTTGTTGTCATTGGTTCATTCGTAGTCGTTAAAATCCATGCAATCGTCAAAAATTAGTGACAATAAATTTCAAATCATGACCACTTCCGAGCTCGTTGGAGCCATCCGGACAGATCTGGCAAAATTCAGTTCTCCGGAAAGAAAAGCAAAAATTGCAACCGACCATCCTACCGCGATGCAGGTACTGGGATTAAAAGTTCCCGATCAGCGCAAAGTAATTGAAGAATGGAGAAAAAAGCTCTCCGGTTTTTCAACTGAAGAATGGATCCAGCTTGCTGTTGACCTGACTGATACCCAAATTCTGGAATGCCAGCTTGTTGCTTTCGGGTTTCTCTGGAAGAACAAAAAAGCACTTCAGGAATTAACGCTGGAACAGCTATCCGCACTGGGAAAAAACCTCGATAACTGGGTTTCGGTTGATGTGTTCTGCCTGTGCATTGCGGGCAACTGCTGGCGGACCGGAATCCTGGACGATTCGGTTGTTGAAGGTTGGGCAAAAAGTAAAAACCGCTGGATACGCCGCAGCGCGCTGGTTAGCACGGTTCCCTTAAACCTGCGGGCGAGAGGCGGCAAAGGCGATGTGGAACGGACACTGAAAATTTGCAGATTGCTGGTGAACGATCCGGACGACATGGTTGTCAAGGCCATGTCGTGGGCACTGCGCGAGCTGTCGAAATCAGACAAACAGGCTGTCGTCGGGTTTTTGGAAGAATTTCAGGATGACTTGCACACACGGGTAAAACGCGAAGTGACGACCAAACTTCGGACAGGCAAAAAAAATGGTTAAGCTCATAAAATCAATTATTTTTGCAACGGTTATTAAAATTTCTTCTGAATGAAAACTTATTCCGCCAAACGCCTTTCGCTTTACATAACCGTTTTGTTGCTGGTTTCAAATTTCATTTTTTTCCTGATTCAGGAAAAGAAAGATTTTGGACGGGTATATTCCATATTGTTCATCGTTTTTTTTGGTATCCTTTCGTATTTTGTCGTCCTTTTCATCCTGAACAGGTACATAAACGATAAAATAAAACCCATTTATAAAACGATTCGCGACGTACCAATCAGCGGAAAAAAAGAAAAATTGTTGCATAAAATCAGCTCAACAAACATTTCTGATGTTCAGAAAGAAGTGGAAGAATGGGCCAAAAACCAAACTCAGGAAATTGCACGCCTGAAAGACCTGGAACGTTACCGGAAAGAATTTGTGGGCAATGTTTCGCACGAACTGAAAACGCCCATTTTTAACATTCAGGGCTACGTTCTTACTTTGCTTGAAGGTGGGATCGACGACACGAAAATCAACAAATTATACCTGCAGCGGACCGAAAAAAGCATCGACCGGATGATTTCCATCGTGGAAGATCTGGAGTCGATTACGAAATTGGAATCGGGCGAACTGACCCTGAATTTCGTCGATTTCGATCTGGTCCGCCTGACCGAAGATGCTTTCGACCTGGCCCAAATGCTGGCCAACGAGCGGAATATCTCACTTCAGTTTATTACCAAGACCGACAAGCCGCTGATGGTTCGTGCCGACAAAAAACGGATTATGGAAGTGATGAACAACCTGATTGGGAACGGCATAAAATATGGCAAAAAACGTGGATATGTTAAAGTTGGGTTTTATGACCTGCACGAAACCATCCTGATTGAGGTGACCGACAACGGCATAGGAATGGAAAAGAATGATTTGTACCGGATTTTCGAACGGTTTTACCGGGTTGACAAATCGCGTTCGCGCGAACAGGGCGGCACCGGCCTGGGTTTGTCGATCGTGAAACACATCATCGAAGCACACGACCAGACCATCAACGTTAAAAGCGTTCTCGACAAAGGGACCACTTTCACTTTCACCCTTGAAAAAGCCAAATAAGACAGGCTGAGTTTGTCGAAGGCAAAAGATTGGATTTTGCCTATATTTGGACATCAAAAAAAAGCTCATAGCATGGGAAATCCGCAAACCATCTGGTTTAATCCACAAAAACAGGCTGTCGAAACCATCGATCAGCGATACCTGCCATTTCAGGAAATAATTGTTGAAATCGCGACACTGAACCAGGCCCGGGTTGCCATTACTGAAATGATTGTGCGCGGGGCTCCGCTGATTGGAGTGACCGCTGCGTATGGAATGTTCCTCGCGGCAAAAAATTTCTCCGGAACCGATTTTCAGGCTGAAATGAAGCAGGCCGCCGGTTGGCTCAAGTCATCGCGGCCGACTGCGGTAAACCTGGCCTTTGCCGTTGACGAAGCCTTCGCCGTAATTTCAGCAGAAAATTCAACAGATGAAAATATACAGCTTTTATTCAATTATGCCGAATCGCTGAAAAACCGGGAAATTGATTTCAGTAAAAAAATAGGAGAAAACGGACTGGAAATCATCCGGACGATCAGCAACAAAAAGCCTGGAGAACCGGTGCAAATACTCACACACTGCAATGCCGGAAGGCT
>JBBIHV010000041.1:22634-25686 GCA_037446835.1 Sunxiuqinia sp.
GATTCCGATCGAGCAGCGCGACGGACGCGAAGTTTTCCTGATGGAAGGAATGCTGAACGGCGAAGTTCACGAGTTTAGGATTATTCCGGAGAAAAGCCCGGTTGCCAACTACGGATTTGATGTGACCCCAGCCCGTCTGGTCACCGGTTTGATTACCGAACGCGGAGTCTGCAGGGCTAGTCGTGAAGGCATTTTAAGTTTGTTTCCTGAAAAAAATACGGATAATGACTGAAGGATACGTCAAATTTAATTGCGACTGGGAGCAAAAAGAAATCCAGGTTCAGGAGAGGCAATTTGTTGCACTGAACAAAGTGCGTTCGCAGCTTTACGGACTGGGACTGATTGGCGTTTACCCGGATGGGATTGGTTTTGGAAATATTTCTGTCAGAAATGCCGATGGCAAAACATTCATCATCACCGGCAGTGCCACCGGGCAGTTTGCCAGGCTCGCTCAATCGCATTATTCACTCGTTACCGGATTCAGTTTCAATGAAAATTTCGTTTCGTGTACCGGCCTGACCAAAGCATCAGCCGAAAGCCTGACCCATGCTGCCGTTTATGAGTCGCTCCCGGAAGTGGGTGCCGTCGTTCACATTCATTGCCTGTGGTTGTGGAAACAATTGCTGAATGTTTATCCAACCACTTCATTAGAAATAGAATACGGAACTCCTGAAATGGCGCTTGCGATTCACCAAATCGTTTCAGAAATGAAAAATGCAGACGAAAAAATTGTGGTTATGGGTGGCCACCGTGAAGGAATTCTGGCATTTGGCCGTAATCCGGAAGAAGCTGCAGCCGAAATTTTAAAAATCTATAACCGATACAAACATGACTAAAATTGCCATCATTGGTGGTTCGGGCCTCGAAAACCCGGCCATCCTGAAAGATGCGACTGAACTAAAAGTTGAAACACCTTATGGGCCAACTACTTCTGATTTTAAATGTGGAACAATTAACGGACGCGAAGTGGCCATTCTGGCGCGTCACGGCAGGCAACACACCATTCCGCCGACACAAGTAAACAACCGGGCCAACCTTTGGGCCATCCGCGAAATCGGTTGCACCCACATTCTGGCCACAACTGCCTGCGGAAGTTTGCGGCAGGAAATCGGTCGCGGCGATTTTGTGGTACCCGATCAGTTCATCGACTTTACCCGGCACCGGCCCGTCACATTCTTCGAATCGTTTCAGCCACGCGAAATGAAGCACACACCAATGGCCGATCCGTTTGACGGGTATCTTCGTGCAAAAATCATTGAGACTGCAGGCGATCTGGGAATACACATCTTTGAAAAAGGAACCGTGATTACCATTGAAGGGCCGCGCTTTTCAACCCGCGCCGAATCGAATATGTTCCGTTTGTGGGGCGCCGATGTAATTAATATGTCAACGGCTCCTGAAGCCATTCTGGCCAACGAACTGGAGATTCCGTACGCTGCCATTGCCATGAGCACCGATTACGATTGCTGGAAAACCGATGAAGCCCCGGTTACCTGGGGCGACGTTTTAAAGGTTTTCAACGAAAACGTAAGCCACGTAATTGATTTGCTGGTTCAGGTAATTGGCAAGCTTTGAAAACGTTTCTGCCTGTTAACTTTCTTTAAGATTTAAAAATGCTGGTCGGGATTTATTGGCACAGGTTTTGTAAAACTACACTTCATCAAAGTTGTCTCAAAGCCATGAACAATTTTCGATCGGTTAGTTTTAGAGGTTCAGAGAGAAAAGGTTTATCTAAAATTAACTTGATATACATACATCATCAATTTAAGGCCATTTCGGAATTTCCGGAGTGGCTTTTTTCTTTTCCTTCCTGATTATTTTTTTGCCGGGAACAAATCGCAACTGATTGGGTAATGGTCTGAATGGTTTAAACTTGAAACCTCGAAGTTGTAACTTTCGAAACAAGCGCTGTGCAGGATGTAGTCGATCCGGAACGACGGTAATTTTCCGTTGTAGGTATTGGCGGTCCCTTTTCCCGATTCGATGAACGAATCTTTCAGGTTGCCGCGAACCATCCGGTAAGTAAACGAAACCGGCGTATCATTAAAATCGCCGCAAACAATTACCGGGTAATGGCATTTATTCAGGTGTTCGCGTAGGGCTGCCGCCTGTTCGGCCCGCTTAATGACAGCATCCTTGAATTTCAGGCTTAATTCCTGAATTTTTTCTTTGGTCTTTGGCTGGTAACCAAACTCCATCGAATCAATTGAATTTATTTCAGTGGGTTGCAACCGGTACGACTGCAAATGGCAGTTATAAACCCTGACCGTGTCGGCATGAATGACCATGTCGGTAAAAATGATCATGTTTCCAGAGTTTTTAAACCTGATTTCGCCCATATTTACAATGGGAAAACGGGTAAGTGTAAGTTCACCACCTTCGTGGCTGGTATGTGCCAGCTGCATGTGGCTGATCAGCGGGATTTTGCTGTTCGAAATATCGAAAATCTGGCGCTTGTTCAGCCGAACTTCCTGCAAACAGATAATGTCGGCATTTTTTTGCTGAAGAAAAGCCAGGATGTGATCGGCGTTTTCCTTGTTTGGGAATTGGCTGGTTCCCATAAAATACCTCACATTGTAGCTGATTATCCGGATGCCTTTTTCTGAAGTCTGCCGTCCAGAAAATTGCAGGTAATTGCCAATTTCGTTGTAGCCGGCCAAAATGACGAGTACGGATAAAAGAACAAATTTTGGCTTGACCAGGATCCAAAGCACGATGAAAATCAGATTGACGACCAGTAAATACGGGTAGGCCATGCCAAAAAGGGCAGCGAACCAGATTCGTTCAGGACTCAAATAC
The DNA here is from genome assembly GCA_037446835.1 of Sunxiuqinia sp. GTDB lineage: Bacteria > Bacteroidota > Bacteroidia > Bacteroidales > Prolixibacteraceae > Aquipluma. The sequence goes on from JBBIHV010000041.1 coordinate 25,434, forward strand.
ACCGAAACAGAAGCAAAACCCAGGGCGAGTGCAGCTATTGCATTGAAAATAAGAAGTATATATGTAAAAAATTGTTTCAATGGGATTGCTGTTTTGTTCCTTCTGCATTCATGTTTTCAGGCGTAAAATACAAAGATATGAAACGGGCATGAATTTTAAGGATTTTGTCCACATTGCGCGAACCATCCGGTCTTTACCGTGAATATCCTTTTTCAGGATTACTTCCTGAAATCCATATTCCTGAAGCATTTTC
>JBBIHV010000042.1:0-18266 GCA_037446835.1 Sunxiuqinia sp.
TGAATACTCAATTTTCAATGATTAAGAATGATCTTTATGCGTGAAACTTGGGATTTGAAACTTGAATTTTGAAATTTTAGGTATGAAAGCAGAACTAATTACCATCGGCGATGAAATTTTAATAGGTCAGATTGTGGATACCAATTCGGCCTGGATGGGGCAAAACCTGAATTTGCATGGCATCGAAGTGTATCAGGTGACTTCGGTCCACGACGATCACCAGCACATTCTGAAAGCCTTGTCGGACGCTGAAGAAAATGCTGACCTGGTGTTGATAACCGGTGGCTTGGGCCCAACCAAAGACGATATCACCAAAAATACACTTTGCGAATATTTTGGTTCCGAGCTGGTTTTTCATCCCGAAGTACTTGAACATGTCAGGTCGCTTTTGACATCACGAAATGTGACAATCAATCAACTCAACCGCGACCAGGCCATGCTGCCCGCCAACTGCACCGTGTTGCACAATTCAGCCGGAACGGCTTCCGGAATGTGGTTCGAGCGAAACAACACAATCTTTGTATCCATGCCGGGCGTTCCGTTCGAAATGGAAGCGATTATGACCGAAGAAGTTTTTCCCCGTCTGGCAAAATTAGGAATTGGTGAGTCAATTGTTCATAAAACGGTTTTGACCATTGGACTGCCCGAATCGATGCTGGCCGAGCTAATTGAGAAGTGGGAGAGCGCGTTGCCTGGTTTTATTAAACTGGCCTACCTTCCAAGCCCGATGATGGTTCGTTTGCGCCTCAGTGGTTATGGGCTCAATAAAGAATTGCTCGAAAATGAAATAAACCGTCGGGTAGGCGAGCTGCTTCAGATTATTCCTGAAAATGTTTTCGGGTTCGACGACGATAACCTGGCACTCGTAATTGGCCGTGAACTAATGGCTTCAGGAAAAACAATGGCTGTGGCCGAAAGTTGCACGGGTGGCTATCTGGCACAGTCGATTACCTCCAATCCGGGCTGTTCGGCTTATTTTAAGGGTGGAGTGGTTGCCTATTCCAACGAAATCAAGCATAAAATTCTCGGCGTTTCATTTGAATTGCTCGATAAATTTGGTGCGGTGAGCCAGGAAGTTGCCGAAGCAATGGCGCTGGGCGCTCAGGAAATGCTGAATGCTGAATATTCGGTTGCTACCACCGGAATTGCCGGTCCCGATGGCGGTACGGAAGAAAAACCCGTTGGCACCGTCTGGATTGCGGTTGCCGGGCCTTCAGGAGTGAAAAGCAAAAAATACATTTTCAAGCATAACCGCGAACGGAATATAATACGGACCGCCCAAACCGCGTTAAACTTATTGCGTACACTAATTCTCACCGAAAACGCTGAATCGAAATGAAACGAAAAATAGTTGTTATCGCCGGAATTTTGGTCCTGATTTTTGGGACACTCGCCACAGTCCCGTTATTGTACAAAGATAAACTGCTCGCCAAGGTAAAAACCACGCTGAACAACCAGGTCAACGCCAAAATTGATTTCTCTGATTTTAAAGTTTCCGTGTTTCCCCATTTCCCGAAGGTTGAGCTCGAATTGCAAAACCTTAGCCTGATTGGAGTTAACGACTTTGCAAAAGATACCGTTTTTTCGGCAGGATCCATTTCGACCACTATTTCGCTCACCGATTTGATCCGGAACAAAGGGCTCGAACTGAATAGACTGATCATTGAAAGCCCCCGCATTATGCTGATTTCAAACAAGATGGGAGCCGTGAACTGGAACATTGCAAAGACTTCGGAAACGAGGGGCAATCCGGCTTCGTCAGGTTTAAAACCTGAAAATAAATCGAATGGTTTTAATCTAAAATTGAACGACATTCAGGTCAAAAACCTGAATATGATATATTTAGATCGAGCCGTGCCCATGAAAGTGTGGGTGAAAAATGCGAACCTGAGTGCTTCGGGCGATGTGGCCGGGGCGATCACCACGTTCAAGTTAAGCGGCGGTGCCGGTGAGTTTATCTTCAACTACGATTCGGTGCAGTACATTTCGAAGACCAGCCTGAAGGTCGAAACTCAACTGAAAGTTGATTCTGAAAAGATGCAATTTTCCATCGGAGAGGGAAAATTTTGGATCAATAATTTGCCATTGCAAGTGGATGGCACGTTTGCCATGCCCAACGACAGCATGTTTTTCGACCTTTCGTTCAAAAGCGAAAAGAGCGATTTTGCAACCATCCTGGCCCTGGTGCCCGCCGATTTTCAGAAGTATCTGAAAAAGGCCGATGTTAAAGGTTCTGCTGAGTTTAAAGGTTTGGTAAAAGGCAAGTATTTCAAGGATACTTACCCGGCAATTGAGGTTCAGCTTTCGGCTGAGAAGGCCAGTTTTAAATACCAGGACCTTCCCGAAAGTATTCAGGATATTCAGGTTTTGGCTCAAATTTCGAAACCAGAAGGCGTTTTGAATTTACTGAAAGTGAATGTGGAAAAGGCGCACGCATCCATCAATAATAATCCGGTCGATTTGCAATTGCAACTTAGCGAATTAATGACCGATCCAAATATCAATGCTTCTTTCTCCGGAATGATTGATTTTGCTTCGTTGAAAAAGGCGCTTCCGATTGACAGCCTCGACCTGACCGGGATTTTGAAAGCCAAACTCCAGTTGGCCGGACGAATGTCGTCGATTGAAAAAAAGGAATACGAAAAATTTCAGTCGAACGGTGAAGCCAACATCCAGAATTTCAGGATTGATAGTAAAAAGTTGACCAAACCGGTTGAAATTAGCCAGGGACAGGTAAAGATTAACACCAATCAGATTTCTGTCGATCGGTTTGAAGGGAAAATAGGGCAGAGCGATTTTTCGGTCCAGGGGAATGTCAGCAATTATCTGGCCTATATTTTCAGAAATGATATTTTAAAGGGAAACTTTAACCTGAAATCAGGGTTTATGAATTTTTCTGAATTGTCGAATATTCAGAAACCAGCCAGGCAACCAGCCTCCAAGTCAGTTGAAACGAAACCGGCAGCGGTTGCCCCGGCCGATTCGCTTGTGGCTTTTCAAATTCCCGACAAGCTCGATTTAAGTTTTCAGTCGGTTATTCAGCGTGCCGTTTACGACCAGATGCCCATCAGCAACATCAATGGCCTGGTGGCCGTTAAAAATCGCCGCATGGATCTGACAAACCTTTCGATGGACATGTTGCAGGGAAAAGTGTCGATGAACGGTTCATACACCAGCAATGCCGAAAATAAGCCGCTTTTCGATTTCAGATTCAACATGGAAAGCATTGACCTGCCTGCTGCTTTCCAGTCGCTCAGCGCCCTTCAGCGATATGCGCCGATCACTTCGCACAGTCAGGGAAAAGTTTCGATGCAGTTTGGGCTGTCAGGAAAAATGAACGAAAAGATGCTGATGGAACCCTTGAGCCTGAATGGTGCAGGAATTTTCAGCACTAAAAATCTGATTATTGTTGATTCGCAGGTTTTTGACCAGATTCGTGGGGTCATCAAAAAAGAGAAACTCAAAAATGTGAAGATTGATGATTTTACGGCCAAATTCCAGATCGAGAATGGCCAATTGAAACTGAACCCGTTCAAGACCATTGTTGCCGACCAGCAAGCCACGATCTCCGGAAGTTTGTCGGCAGCACGCGAAATGAACCTGAGTATGGACTTTCTGGTCAACCGCGACGACCTGGGCGCTGACATCAATAAAGGGCTGGGCCTTTTGCCCGGTTCGCAGAATATCAAGATGGTTGAAGCATCGGTAATCCTGAAAGGGCCGCTGAACAAACCGGAAGTATCGCTCGATTTAAGCAAGGCCCGCGCGCAGATTGAACAGGCCGTTAAAAATGCTTCGGTGGAAGATATAAAAGGATCGGTAAAAAAGATTGGCGACGAGCTGAAAAAATTGTTTAAATAATCTATCTTCTGGAGGTGGCGGGTGAGGTAATTAACGGCAAAATGCTCAACATCCCCGCGATAAAATAAATGACACCAGCAATGAAAAGTGCTGTTCCTAAACTGAACTTATCGGTCAGGTAACCCAAAGCGGGACCTACCGCTGCAAAGATGATGCGTATCTCGAAATTCCGGACCGATAAAATAGTTGCCCTTACGTTTGAATCAGTGTACTCGTTGATGTAGTTTTTCAAAACCGGAGTTGCTATCCCGCGAACCATATAAAACCCGAAAAGTATGGCAATGCCAGCCAAACTTACTTCAACGGATGTCAGTACAAAGCCGAGAGAAATAGCCGTAACGATTAGCAGCAAGGTGCTTTTTTTCCCCAGTTGCCGCTCAATCCGGTATGAAAACATGGAGAAAACGCCAGCCGAAAGGTTCAGCATAGTCCACAAAACCCCGAAGACGGCCACCGGCACACCAGTTTTTTCAAAGTAAGGTTGCACAAACCAGGCAAAAGTGAGCGTTGCCGCGCCGGTTATCGACGAAATCAAGATCGCGCTCCTCATCTCACGCTGAAGATAGGTTAGTTTTACGATCGACAGTATTTCCTTCATTTTTAATTGTACCCGTTCCTGAACATGCCGGGGTTCTTTCAGGAAAAAAGCGGCAGGAATGGCGATTGCCGCTACGAAAACCTGAAAATAATAGGGTGTCCTCAGGCTGAAAGTGGCCAGCAACCCACCAGCCACACCAGCCAGCGCTTCGGCAAAATTTCCGAAAGAAGTTATGCTGCCTTCGTATTTGATGTACTCTACTTCTCTGTTTTCGGCTTTTAGTGAATCATAAAGCAAGGCCGAATCGGCTCCTGAAACAAAACTAAAGCCAACTCCCAGAATGATTTCTGCCACCACAAAACTGTTGAAGTTGGCTGAAAAACCATAGATTGCAATTCCAAAAGTTCCGAGAATTGCTCCCAGAAGTATCGTTTTGCGGCAACCCCAAGCATCGGCCATGTATCCTGAAGGCAATTCGGTTGCCACCATCGCAATTGAATAGATGGATTTGAGCAAGAAAATTTGCGACATTGTCAGCCCGTTCTCCTGATAAAACAGGACAACAATGGGCATCACCAGATTAAACCATTTGGAAATCTTAATCAGGTATAGCTGAACCGTATTTGCAGGGAGATTTTTTAACATGATTCGGCACAAAAATATAAATTGAGCAGAATATTGGTTGTAAAATGTTCGATTTGTTTGTCTGGAAAGGTTGTCGGGAGTAAATTTTAAGAGGAGGAGGCCGATGCTTGGTCAATTTTTATATATTTGCAACCGCTAAAAAGGATGCCTCGGTAGCTCAGCTGGATAGAGCAACGGCCTTCTAAGCCGTAGGTCATGGGTTCGAATCCCGTCCGGGGTACTAAAAAAACAAAGGGCTTGCAATTCAAAAGATTGCAAGCCCTTTGTTTTTCATCACCACTAAAGGTGAAAAAATTTATTATTTGGTCGTTAAAACTTGCCCTTTTTAACCCTAAAAGGATGCTGTTTGTAGCAAAAACAAAGCCTGAAACTCATTGAGGATCAGGCTTTAAATTCGGCGGAGAGAGAGGGATTCGAACCCCCGGACCGCTCACACGGTCAACGGTTTTCAAGACCGCCGCGTTCGACCACTCTGCCATCTCTCCTTAGGCGGTTGCAAAAGTAGAACTATTTTTTTAACTGCAAAAACATTGTGTGCAATTCGTGATAAATTATTTTTTAAAAAAACTTTTAATAACGGTTGCTTTTTTGATTCATATTTAGGAATTTAGTGTCAGAATAAAATTAACCATTTGAAAGCATTGATTTTACTAAGGTTTCATGTTTTTGGGGTTCTTTACAAACATTGATTTTTGATTTTTTAATTCAGATATTTTTTAACCTTAAACTCGTTTTTTATGAACAAAGCACAATTAATCGATGCAATTGCCGATAAGGCTAACTTAACCAAAGCCGATGCAAAAAAAGCACTCGATGCTTTTGTAGATGCCACCTCTGATGCTCTGAAGAATGGTGACCGTGTTGCTCTAATTGGATTTGGCTCATTCTCAGTTGCTTCACGCAGCGCAAGAACTGGCAGGAACCCACAAACCGGACAAACTATTGACATTGCTGAAAAGAAAGTTGTTAAATTCAAGCCAGGTGCTGAATTAGCAGATACGATCTAGTCCTTCTCCTAAAAAATTACAAAAGGGATGCATAAAGTTTATGCGTCCCTTTTTTTTAACTTTGCCCGAATGAAAGATATGAAAGATCAACTCATACAGTTCCTTTCCGGGTTTGTGACTCCTGAAAGGCTTGCTTTGTTTAATAAAATTCTTTCGTTCAGGACAAATTACATTACTGTTGTACTCGAAGATTTGTACCAAACTCAAAATACAAGTGCTGCTGTTCGAACATCCGATTGTTTTGGTATTCAAAATGTTCACGTAATCGAAAATAAGCATGTTTTTCAGGTTAACCCTGATGTAGTCAGGGGTGCATCCAATTGGGTTACGGTAACCCGGCATAACGGTACCGAAATGAATACTCCTGAAGCGCTTCGGAAATTACGTCACGCAGGCTACCGTATCGTAGTTGCTACTCCTCACAAACATGATGTCGATCTGGAAAATTTCGACTTGGGAAAAGGAAAGACTGCCATTGTTTTTGGATGCGAGCGGCCCGGCCTGACTGACTGGGCAATGAAAGAAGCCGATGAATTTATGAAAATCCCGATGGTCGGCTTTACCGAAAGCTTAAATGTTTCTGTTTCAGTTGCTGTTACTTTGCACCATCTGACCCACAAACTCCGTAGTCAATCTGAAATTGATTGGAAACTAACTGATATTGAAAAACAAGAAATATTGCTCGAATGGCTCCGCATGTCGCTCAAACGGGTTGATTTGCTTGAAAAGAAATTTGATGAACTCTATAAATAGTTGATGATGAATGTATTTGCTGAAAAATTTGCCGACCTGAAGATTTTGCGCTTCGAAGTGCCTGGGTTCGAAAATTATACCTTGAATAAAAAATTGTACATCTATTATCTTTCGCAGGCAGCCCTTTGCGGACGCGATATTTTATGGGATCAAAATAACCGCCACAATTTAAGTGTTCGTTATGTCCTTGAAAATATCTGGCTCAGCTTTTCCGGCAACCGAACTGTTCAGGAGTTTAAAACATTCGAAATTTATCTGAAACGGGTCTGGTTTTCCAACGGCATACATCATCATTATTCATCTGAAAAGTTGTCGTCCGGTTTTTCTGAAGCCTGGTTTGACGAATTGGTCGCAAAATCGAGCTGGAAAAGCTTCAAAGTTCCTTCAGGACAAACTTTTGACCGGTTTATCTCCGAAATAAAATCAGTCATTTTCGATCCGAACCGTGAAAGTAAGCGTGTCCATCTCGATTCTGAAAAAGACCTGCTCCAGGCGTCGTGCAACAATTATTATCAGGATGTAAATCAGGAAGAAGCTGAGCACTTTTATGCTGCGTTGAAAGCTTCAGCCAGGGCGGAACCTGTTTCATTCGGGTTGAATTCCACTTTGGTTAAGGAAAACGATCGGTTGGTCGAAAAGGTCTGGAAGCTAAGCGGAAAGTATGGAAAAGCCATTGAACAGATCATTTTTTTTCTGAACAAAGCGCTTGATTATACTGAAAATGACCTTCAGAAAAAAACCATCGGCCACCTGGTTCGGTACTACGAAACCGGCGACCTGGCTTATTTCGATCAGTACAGCATCGACTGGGTAAAAGAGCTCGACGGTGAAGTCGATTTTGTGAACGGGTTCATCGAGGTTTACGGCGATGCGCTAGGGATAAAGGGAAGCTGGGAATCGATTGTAAATATTAAAGATCACGAAGCAAGCAAGCGGGCAAATATTCTGAGTGCCAATGCCCAGTGGTTCGAAGATCATTCGCCAGTCGATCCAAAATTCAGGAAAAAAGAAGTGAAAGGAGTGAGCGCGAAAGTGATTGACGTGGCCATTTTGGGTGGCGATTGTTATCCGGCCACGCCGATTGGCATTAATTTGCCCAATTCCGAATGGATCCGTGAACGGTTTGGATCCAAGTCGGTTACGATTGAAAACATTACCAAATCTTATTTTTTGGATTCGCTCAACAACGGTATGCTGGAAGAATTTGCCGGCTCAGATGAAGAAATTGAACGCACCCGGAAATACGGTTACCTGGCCGGAAACCTGCACACCGACCTGCACGAATGCCTCGGTCATGGCTCCGGAAAGGTGATGGATGGCGTCAATACCGATGTCCTGAAAAATTATTATTCGACCATCGAAGAAACCCGGGCCGACCTGTTTGCCTTGTATTACATGATGGATGACAAAATGTTGGAATTGGGACTTATTCCTGAAACGGAGGCAGCCAAATCTGAATTCGACGCCTATTTGCGGAATGGATTGATCGCCCAATTGACCCGCATTGAGCCAGGAAAAGACATCGAGGAATCGCACATGCGCAACCGCCAGTTGATTTCGCGATGGGTGTACGAAACGGGGAAACCGATGAGCGTTGTTGAATTGATCCGGAAGGATGAAAAAACCTATGTCCGGATAAATGATTATCAGCAACTTCGCAGTCTTTTTGGCGTTTTGCTGGCCGAAATCCAGCGAATTAAATCGGAAGGTGATTTTGAAGCAGCCCGCAATCTGGTCGAGAATTTTGGCGTGAAAGTAGATCGGAAACTTCACGAAGAAATACTTGAACGGTTTAAAATGCTCGATCTGGCGCCTTATGCCGGTTTCCTGAATCCGGTTTATGAACTCAAAACCTGGCCCTGCGGAACGCCAAATGATGTAGTGATTCGGTACGACGAAGATTTTACTTCACAAATGCTGCGGTACAGCCGGGAATATGGATTTTTGCCAATGGAGAACGATTAAGGGAAAAGTCATTCTTCATTTCCACAAATCGAATTCTTAAAAATAGAAAAGTGGAACCAATATTAACCTTTAAAATTGACGAATATGGAAAAACTGATTGCATGTTGTGGTTTAGATTGTGCTGCCTGCGATGCAAGGATAGCTACTTTAGCCGACGATAATGAATTGCGGGCCAATACTGCCGAAAAATGGAAAACTCAATACGGCGCAGCAGACATTACTCCCGAAATGATTAATTGTACCGGGTGCCGGGAAGCAGGAGTGAAAATCGGGCACTGTGCCGAATGTGAAATTAGAAATTGTGTGAACGCAAAAGGCTACGAAACCTGCGCCGATTGCGAAAAGCTGGAAAATTGCGACATCACCAAAAGCCTGCACCAATATGTTCCTGATGCTTTATTCAATCTGAAATCGTTGAATTAGTTGCATTTCTGAATCAGCCAATTGCTCTCCTTTCCAGCAAAACCACATTCTCAACATGGTGCGTGTGCGGAAACATGTCAACCGGTTGGATTCGGGTAACTTTATATTGTTCGTTCATCAGGGCCAGGTCGCGGGCCTGAGTGGCCGGGTTGCAGCTCACATAAACTACCTTTTCGGGCGCAGCTTCAAGGATGGTTTTCACTACCTCTTCATCCATTCCGGCCCGTGGCGGATCGGTAATAATCACATCAGGCTTACCATTTTTGGCGATAAAATCGCTGGTCAGAATTTTCTTCATATCTCCTGCAAAAAAGCTGGTATTGCCGATTCCGTTCAGTACCGAATTCACATGCGCGTCTTCAATCGCTTCAGGCACATATTCAATTCCAACCACTTTTTTCACGTTTCGGGCCACAAAGTTGGCAATCGTTCCGGTCCCGGTGTATAAATCGTACACCACATCATCCGGCTTCAAGTCAGCAAACTCGCGGGCTACTTTGTACAATTCGTGGGCCTGTTCCGAGTTGGTCTGGTAAAAGCTTTTCGGTCCGATCTTGAATTTCAGGCCTTCCATTTCTTCCAGAATATGATCTTTTCCTTTGTAAACAAGTATTTCCTGATCATGGATCGTGTCGTTTCCTTTTCCGTTGATCACGTACATCAGCGAGGTAATCTGTGGAAATTCAACGGCAATGGCAGCCAGCAGCTTTTCGCGTTTTTCCTTTTGCTCGCTGAAAAGGCAAACGATCAGCATCACATCTCCGGTGGTTGACGTGCGGACAATGATGTTCCGGAGCAAACCGGCCTGAATTTTACGGTCAAAATATTCCAGACCGTTTTCGTCGGCATATTTTTTAATGAAATTGCGGATTTCGTTCGAGGGCTCGCCCTGAAGCCAGCATTTCCGGATGTTGATGATTTTATCGAACAGTCCCGGAACATGGAAGCCCAGCGCATTCATGTTCAGTTCTTCCAGGCCTGTACCAATTTCATCGTTGGTCAGCCAGCGTTTGTTCGAAAAGCCGAATTCGAGCTTGTTGCGGTAGTTGGTGGTTTTTTTTGAACCCAGGATCGGGAAAATTTCCGGAAGTTCAATCCGGCCAATGCGCTGAAGTTGATCGGCCACCTGTTTCTGTTTGTAAAAAAGCTGTTTTTCGTAGGGAAGGAATTGCCATTTGCAGCCGCCACAAACCTCGAAATGTTCGCAAAATGCCCGAACCCGGTCGGGCGATTCGGTAATGACGCGTGTTACAAGGGCTTCCATGTATTTGGTTCGTTTTTTTGTCACCTGCAAATCGACCACATCGCCCGGGATGACATGCGTGGTAAACACCACCACGTCGTTCACCCGCGCAATTGCTTTTCCTTCGGCGCCAATATCGGTAATGGTTACACTTTCCAAAAACGGCTTGTTGTTCCGGCCTCTTCCCATGATTTTTTAAATTTTCAGCAAAAGTAATTAAATCGGGTCAAGTACGTGTCGTTGACTAAATTTCTCAGCAAATTGCTTCCATGAATCGCTTCCTGCCACTTAATGTAAAAAAAACAGAAAGGCTCCCTTTTTTCAACTGGATTAGCTATCTTCGGATCAAATAAACTTAAACAATAAACCTAATTTTCGAGCGATGAAACAATCTTTAATCTTCCTTTTCTGTATGCTGACAATTACCACATTTGCGCAGGAACCTCTAGGTATTTTTAAATCGAACAAAGACATCGGTTCGCCGAAACTCGCAGGTTCGGCCTCATACGACGAAGCCACACAGACCTATACAATGACCGGCGCCGGTTATAACATCTGGTTTGGGCGGGACGAATTTCATTACCTGTACAACAAACTTAAAGGCGATTTTATCCTGACGGCCAATTTTGCCTTCGTGGGCGACAATAAAGTGCACCGAAAAATCGGCTGGATGGTACGTGCTTCGGATAAAGACAACGCAGTGCATTGTTCGGCTGTTTTGCATGGCGATGGCCTCACAACCTTACAATGGCGCGTGCTGGAAAATGCGAATATGCGCGATCCGGAAGACGAAATTAGAGGGGCAAAACCATATTACTCCATTCTTCAACTGGAACGTTCGGGAAAAACAATAATTATGCGTGCCGCCCATCCGGGAGAACCTTTCGAAGTAATCGGCAAACAGGTAATGGAAAATCTGCCTGACGACGTTCTGGCCGGCCTGATTATTTGTTCGCACGATCCGGATGTGCTTGAAAAAGCTAAAATCTGGAATGTCCGCATCGATCAGCCTGTTGCAGCAACGTATAATCCCGATAAAGAAGGCTACCTGGGTTGCCGAATGGAAATCATGAATGTATTCGATGGAAAACGCAGGATTATCATGCAAAAAGACGGTCGGTTTGAAGCGCCAAACTGGATGCCCGATGGCAAGAAATTACTTTTTAACATGGATGGAAACATTTACAAAATACCGGTCGAAGGCGGCGAACCTGAAAAAATGAACACCGGGGAAGCCAACCACAACAACAACGATCACGTTATTTCGTTCGACGGAAAAATGCTTGGAATCAGCAACCACCGCGCAGGTTTGCCCGGAGGTGGCTCTACCGTTTATGTTTTGCCGCTCACCGGAGGCGAACCTCAAATGGTTACCAAAGATACCCCATCGTACCTGCATGGCTGGGCCCCAAACAACAAGGAAGTGGTTTATGTGGCTCAGCGCAACGGCAGTAACATTTACAACATTTACCGCAACTCGATTAAAGGCGACAAGGAAGTGGCCTTAACCGAACTGAAAGCCGGAGAACATGTTGACGGCTGCGAATATTCGCCCGATGGAAAATACATTTATTACAATGGAAGTCAGTCGGGTACGATGCAATTGTGGCGAATGAAACCGGATGGGAGCGAAAAAGAGCAACTCACTTTCGACCAGTATAACAACTGGTTTCCGCATATTTCGCCCGATGGAAAATGGATCGCTTATATTTCATTCGATCCTGATATTGAATTTAATTCACATCCTTCATATAAACAAGTCACTCTAAAACTGATGCCAGTAACCGGCGGCGCGCCAAAAGTAATCGCTTATTTGTACGGCGGACAGGGAACCATAAACGTCAATTCGTGGTCGCCCGACAGCAAACACATTGCATTCGTTAGCAATTCAGGAAAAAAATAATTACGCCTGCCCGTTTATAAACTTTTCAAAAACCTCTGTGATCCTGATAATCACAGAGGTTTTTTTCTGAAAGGGCCCAAAACATTTCGGTTTCGCGAAATCATTTTTCAAGCTTTCGTGTTTATATTTGGCATAAATAATAAAGCTATGGCACGTATTAAAAAAAGGTATATCGTTTTGGGATTTTTTGCCCTGATTATTTCCGCGTTCCTGTTTTTTCTTTCCGACCTGACCAAAAACTACCTGGTAAAAAACAGCGAAAAACTGATTGGCCGGAAACTTGAACTGGGCGAACTGCATTTTAACTATGCGAAAGTCGCTGTTCAGGTAAAAAACTTCGCATTATTCGAGCCAAACAAAACAGATAGTTTTCTGACATTCAAGGAATTATACATCAATTTCGATCCCTGGGCATTGGTTTCAGGCGAATATTCTTTTTCTGAAATCAGGTTGGTAAAACCTCATTTGCAGGTGGTTCAGAATGGCGATAAATTCAATTTTGATAGCCTGAAACCAAAGCCCGACAGCATTCCTGCAAAAAAAGATACCACCAAAAACAAGGAACTGAAATTTACCATCCGGAACATACAACTCGTTGACGGACTGGTAAAATATACCGACATTCAGAAGAAGAGCCAGCTTGAAATGAAGAACCTGGACCTGAACCTTCCGCTGATTGCCTGGAACAACGAAAAATCGGACGTTGGCCTTGACTTCAGGATGGGGAAAAACGGACAAGTGAATGTTCAGGCTTCGGTTGATAACCTGAAAAAGAAATACCAGATCGACCTGAAGACACAAGACATTGAATTACAGCCAATAACAGAATATTTAAAAGATTATCTGGATGTCAGGTCCCTAACCGGCCTGCTTACCTCGAACCTGAAAATTATCGGCGACATGAACCAAGTCATCAATGTGTCACTCAGCGGGAATGGCACTGTCACCGACTTTTCGGCAACCGACGGACGTTCCGAAAAGATTATTTCGTCGCCCAAAGTAACCGCTTCGCTTAAAGACATAAACCTGAAAACGTTTCATTTCGGGTTCGGTAAAATTGAACTGGACCAGCCCAATTTACTGGTAGTCCGTGAAAAAAAAGCGATGAACATCATGCAATTTTTTGAACCCTATTTCCGAAATGATTCAATTGCTTCTGCCTCGGGAACGGTTCAGCAAGCCGGAACGCCGGTTACTTACAGCATCGACACCATTCAGGTAAACAACGGTTTGGTTTCCATTTCAGACAAAACGCTAAACCGGCCTTTTAGCTACACTTTGAACGATTTGAACATGACCATGACCGGACTGGCCGAAAGCGCCAACCGGATCCCGGTAACATTCAGCACCAAACTGAACAACAGGGGTGAACTTTCAGGCAAAACTATCTGGAGCATGGTTAATTTTAAGGACATTGAAATCGATGCAAAAATTAAGCGGATGGACTTGATGAGTTTTTCGCCCTACACCGAATATTACGTGGCATCGCCCATCACGCAAGGCTGGCTCAACTATAACCTCGGCCTGAAAATGACGCCAAAAACGCTCGATAATCAGAACGGCGTAAAAGTGGATGAACTCGAATTCGGAAAACGGACCAAAGATACTTCTGCCATGAAAGTCCCGGTCAGGCTGGCTTTATACCTGATGAAAGATGCCAAAGATGAAATTAAATTCGACTTGCCGGTCACCGGAAACCCTTCGGAACCCAAATTTAAGCTTGGCAAAATTATCTGGAAAACCTTTGCCAACCTGATGGTAAAAACTGCTCTTTCGCCGTTTAATGCGCTGGCCAGTTTAGCAGGAACCAATCCTGATGCAATTAACAAACTGCCGTTTACCTTTGCACAGGATTCGCTCGACCAGGCTCAACGCGATGAACTGACCAAGCTGGCTACCATTATGAAAAAGAAACCGAATTTGATCCTGATCTTTACACAAAGTACCGATCAGGAGAAAGAAAAAAACCAAATTGCGCTCCAGTTGACAAAAGACGAGTTTGTGGCAACACAGCCCCCCTCGCCCAAAATAAATGCCTCAGCTTTAAAAAACGACGACCCGGGACTGTTGAATTTTATCCGCAATTCGGTACCCAAACTCGATTCAATTGGAATAGAAAAGGCTTGCCTAAAACACATCGATGCCGGCAAAATTGAAACGAGCTTTCAGGCTGTGATGGCAAAAAGGAATCAACTGGTTCGCGATTTCCTGACTAAAAACCAGGGCATCCCGGCTGAATCGGTTCAGGTTGAAACCGCCGATTTAAAGAACCTTCCGCAGGAATTACGGATACCACAGTTCAAAATTGAAGTTTCGGTGAAATAAACCAAGCTTTCTGCTCATTTTTTTAATTTCCAGGCGTTCTGTGCAACGGTGTGGTTCAATTTAAAATTTAACGGCCTGAAGCGAAGTCAGTGTTACCGGGCCAATCAGCCCCGATTCCTGCGGTTGCCAGCCCAAGGTGGTGAACAGGCCGTCGGCGCCACGGTTTGCCGCATCTTTGGCCGGAAAGTTCACGTTGTAGAAAATTTTGTACCGCTCACCTTTCCGTTCCATGTCGGCAATGCGGTTGCCCATCAAATTGGACACTGAAATTTCGAGCATGTTTTCATTCTTCAGCGCCGAAACTGGAATATCGACCGAAAATGGTGCGCCGATCAGCGTTGCCAGCTCTTTCCCGTTCAGGCTTACCCGTGCGCTGCAATCTACTTTGCCCAAATCGAGCCGGAAGAACGTGGCATCGCCCGAAGGTTTTGCAAAGCTTGTTTTGTAAACCGCCGTCCCCGAAAAAGCCTGGTAACTTTCGCCGTGAATTTCGGTCCACGAACCTAATTTTTCAAGCTTCACCGGTTTTGGGAGTTCAGGGCCACCACTTGTAAAAGTGAGCGTCCAATCCGAGTTTAGGTCAATTTTATTAGCTGAAGGCTGGAAATAAGCATATTCGGGGGCATCAACTTTTTCAGGAAAAACCTGGACCAGGCAGCTTTCTCCGGGGTTCAACTGCAGGTAAACCATTCCCGATTTGCCTGAAATATCGGTTTTTGCACTTCCAAAACTGCCCGTCATCGGGTTGTACAAAACTGCCGAGTTGAATTTCGTTTGGAGGGCAGCCCAACTGTCGAACGTTTTGGTTCCGCGGTTGGCAATAAAATAAGTAACCGTGCTCCCGTCTGTCCGGCGTACACATTGCAATCCGTCGTCGAACATGCTTTCGCGGCGAATATTCGCGGCATCCAGCAAATCCGAGAGGCTTCCCATCAGGATTTGGCCCTTTCCAACTTTGGCCCTTCTCACAATTTCAATGGTAGGGCTAAATTTTAGCGATTTTTTCAACTCCTGAAATTTTGCCTGGCGTGTGGCCAGGTTGCTTAGTCCGGGCACATCTTCCGGCATTTGTTCCATTAAAACCGTTGCCCCGGCTTTTGCCAGGCCAATAATTTTTTCAAATGTTTCAACCGGGATCAATTTTAACGGTGGAAGTAAAATCGTCTGGTAACCGGTACCGCCCGTAAGGATTTGTCCTGATTTGCTTTCCAGGTTAAGGACCTGCCGATCGGAAATATAATCGAACGCATAGCCTTTCCCGAATAAAAATTCAGCCGATTTGCGCATCGATGATCCTTTGGCCGACCCGTCGAAATGGAGCAGCAGCGATTTGCCCCTGACGGCGTATTCGTCTTCAATCGGGTAGTACAACAAAATATCGTCGTCGGGTTTTCCCTTCTGAAGAAACGATTGCGAGCGGGCGATGTATGTATTCAGCGTGCCGAAATCGTTCCAGAACGTATTTGACGGGGCGAAATTAACTGATGCGTAAAACAACCAGCCCGGCCATGGCGCATCCAGCGGCGAAAAAGTTGTTCCGTGGTAAAAAACATGGTTTATCCCGGCCAGAAGGAACAAATCGATGGCCTGTTTCACGTCGGCCAGCGAGGCTTCGAAATGATCTTTCAACCAGGTGGCCGACTCGGATGACGCCAGTTTTTTGCCGGTAACATGCGCTGCCGACGAAGCGGCCTTCGCACGCACAATGTCATCGCCTTCGGTTTCAGGAATATCGGCAGCAGCATACAAATCAAGAATATTGGCCGGGGCGCCGTGTGCTTGGTTCCTGATAATTTTTCCACTTGTGGCGGCCCAATCGTGCCAGCGTTTGGTAAAGTTTTCAAGAATCAGGTCGGAAATGGTTTCGCGGTAGTCGCTCAACACCCGCTGATTGTATTCTTCGGCGTCGCGGCCCAGCAAGGCCGGAAGGTATTCGCGCAGATCGTACCCGCGTCGTTTCTGAAATTCGTCGAACAACAGCGGCGTAAAATTGGCTTCACCGCGAGCATCGTCAACTTCGTACGAATCGTTAAAAAAAGCACGTATGCCACTCAAATCCTGATCTTTAAAAGCTGTCGAGAAATGTCCCAGGTAATCATCAATCGCTTTAGCCGAAAAATGATCGATCACATCACCTTCGCCGCCCGGGGCAGCCCGTTCCACCATTTTCCCGTGCCAGCCCTCGAAAACGGCATATAAAATCCATTTTCCGGCAGTGGCTTTCCAAAGCAACTTTCCGTTAGGGTCCACTTTTTCGGTCAGGTTCAGAATTTCGCCTTTATCAGAATAGGCCATCAGGGCCTGAAGCGGCATGGGCAATGGATACCTGACCTGTTCAATGGCCCAGCTTTGAAGACTGTCTTCGTTGGCGCTGACAGGATATTTCAAATCCGATATTTGCAGCTTTTTCCGGCTGATGGTTTGCAACATAGGTTCCTGGACCATCTTTACCGTATCGGGCAACACTTCGCCTTCATTCATTGCATACGACTGAATACTCATGTATTTACAGGCATCATCGGGCGTAACCCAGGTGCCTCCAAAAGGCCAGCCGGTGGCCATCGCCATGTCGATACCCAAATCCAGTTTTTTTCCTTCCTGAAGGGTATGTTTCAGATTATCAATCCATTCCGGCGAAAGAAATTTGACAAACCTGTTTTCGTAACCGTGAACACCATAAATGGCCGTAATTTCCAAACCACCCAACCCGGCTTTGGAATAGGCTTCCATGGCAGCTTTCAGGTTCGAAGGATCCACACTGCTGCCCATCCACCACCAGCGGCTCCAGGGCTTGTTTTCATTGGTGATTTGCGGCCAACCGGGTTGCTGACCTGATTTTTGCGCCGAAACGGGTCTGATCTGAAAAAGCGAAATGATTAAGGCTGAAATCAGGATGAGCAATGTTCTGCATATTTTATTCGATTTCATTGTTTCTCTGTGTATTAAAATTTTAATTCAATTGATAATCGTATTGGAATGACTTTTTTACCGATGGACTTGTTGGTTCTTTGGTTGGGCAAACTAACCGGGTTCAGTAACCGGGAGCTTTGGATACCGGCATGAACTTTCAAATATCAGCATGAAAAATGAAATTCGATGCAAATGAAATTCAATCAACATAAAAATAGCTTAAATTTTCATATCTTGTGCATTGAAATTTAAATCTTTAATCTGCAAACTATTTTCTGAAAAATGGACTCAAAAAAGGGGGAAAATGGCGATTACCAATTGGAATATTGCAGGCCAACTCAAGACGATTTTTATAAACAATCGCCCATTGCGATTGAATTGTACGACAAGGATGGAAAGTTAAACGACGTAAACCAGGCCTGCCTCGATTTGTTTGGCTTGGATAGTGTTGAGGCAGTCAGGGGTTTTGACCTTTTTGAAGACCCAAACTTACCGGAACAGGCAAAACTCGAAATTCGTGCAGGAAAACCAGTGAGGTACGAATTTAAATTCGATTTTGAACTTGTAAAGTCGAGGCATTTATATCAAACATCGCGGTCGGGTTCATGTTTTCTCGAATGTTATATCACCCCCAGCCTGGATCCCGACCTCGGAATAAACGGTTACATTGTAAACATCCTGGATATTTCCGAA
>JBBIHV010000042.1:18366-25490 GCA_037446835.1 Sunxiuqinia sp.
AAGGCCCGCAAACTTTTGAGTGGCAGGCCAGACGGTTTGACGGGACCTTGTTTTGGGTTGAAATGACACTGAAAGAAACTTTAATCGGTGGCAAAATGCTGATTTTGGCTGTCGGAAGAGATATTACCGAACGAAAACAGACAGACGAAATCCTGCGAGAAAGCGAAAATAAATACCGCAGCCTCATCCAGTATTCGAGCGACCCAATCTTCAGCTTCAATCCTGATTACTCTTACCGTTTTGTGAACGAGGCATTTGCCAGGCCTTTTGGGAAAACCCCTGAAGACATCATCGGAAAAACGCCCTTCGATATTTTTTCGCCTGAAGAAGCAACCAAGCGGCTCAATTTAGTCAGGATGGTATTTAAAACCGGTGAGTCTGGCGAGATTGAAGTACGGGTTGACACTAAATCGGGCGACATCAGGTATTACCTCACCATGGCCGATCCGATTAAAAACGATTCAGGGCAAGTAGTTTACGTCACCTGTGTTTCGAAAGACATCACCGAACGTAAACTTGCCGAAGATGCCTTGCGGAAAAGCCGCGAACGTTACCGGAACTTAATTGAACTGGCGGTTGATGGTGTGCTTGTAGGTTCGGATGAAGGTTACATCATTGACGCAAATTCCTGCATCTGTTCCATGTCGGGCCGAACAAAAGAAGAACTGATCGGATTGAACATCTCAAATTCCATTTTCACTCCCGAAAGCATGCAACGTGCGCCTTTCGATTTCGATGGACTAAAAAAAGGTGAAATCATTGTTAATGAACGCGATATTTTACGGCCAGGCGGTTCGTTGCTGACCATAGAAATGCGCACCCGGATGATGCCCGATGGGACCTATCAGTCAATCCTGCGCGACATTAGTGAGCGAAAACAAATTGAAGCCGAAATTAAGCGCCGGAACGTAGAACTCTCCGTATTCAATAACACAAAAGATAAGTTTCTTTCAATTATTGCCCACGACCTTAAAAATCCGTTCAATGCGATCCTGGGCTTCTCTGAGCTGATGCTCCAAAGTTTTGAAAACCTTGACGACGCAACTTTGCTCAAAGGCTTAAAAACCATCGAAAGCGCCTCGACTCACGCATTTAAATTGCTCGAAAACCTACTGGCCTGGGCGAATAACCAGACCGGAAGGACACAGTACAATCCCGAAAAAATTAACCTGAAAGATCAAGTCGAGGAGTCGCTTTCATTGATTGAAAGCATTGCCATTAGCAAGGAGATTTCTGTTACTGTTCAGGTAAAAAAATCGTTCCACACGTTTGCCGACAGGAACATGCTTGACACCATTATGAGGAACCTGATCTCGAATGCGATAAAATACTCATATAAAGGCAGTAAAGTAAAAATTACAGCCGATAAAAAGGAAAACGAATTCCATATTTCAGTAACCGACCGCGGAGTAGGCATTCCGCCCGATAAAGTTTTGGCAATCTTTGAAATCGACAAACGAAGAAACACCCTTGGCACTGAAAATGAACAAGGTACCGGACTGGGGCTGATCTTATGCAAAGATTTTGTTGAAAGGCACCGGGGCAAAATCTGGGTCGAAAGTATTCCGGATAAAGGGAGCAAATTCACGTTTAGCCTGCCGAAAACATAAAACAGATCCTGAACAATTGTAAACTATGAGCAAATATATCCTTGTAGGACAGATCGATGAACATATCAGTAAAATTACCTCGTTAATAAAAATGACTGATAAAAAAGCCGTGATCCTTTCCATCCGGGCCGATCGCGACCTGTTCGGATTTATTGCCAAAGAAAATCCAGACTTTATTTTTCTCAATTTCGACCAGCCAGATCACCATTGTTTAAATATTTGCAAAACACTTCAGGCCAAATATGCCGGAAAGTTTTGCCTGATCCTGACTGCAACTCCTGAAGCTGTGCAAAACGCACAGGAGGAAATTCTCGGTTCAGGAGCCGATGCTTTTTATACTTTTCCTATTAATGAATTGACATTCAGGCTTCAGTTGCAATCATGGTTAAGTTTTAACAAAACCAATAAATCCAAATCATTGGGCCTCAAAATTCAAATAGCCAAAAAATACGAAGCAAATGGAATAGCGTCACTTACCGAGCGGGAAATAAAATATAGCGCTGTTATTGAAAATTCAACCGACGGTATCCTGATCATCAATCGTGAAGGTTTGATCATCGAGGCCAATAAAAGCATTGAAAGAATTACCGGATTTCGTGAAGACGAATACACCAACATCCCATTTTGGGATTTCCAGTACAAGTTGGAACGCACCACTGAACAGAGCCTGGAAAATTATGATTATTTGAAAGGGTATTTGACCCAAATACTGAACGAACACGACTCGAAATCGTTTGGAAAACTAACCGAACGGCAAATAAAACGGGCCGATGGACAGACCCGGTTTATTGAAACAACATTTTATCCGATCCGCACCAACGGAAATTTTTACCTGACCAGCCTGGTCCGCGACATCACCCAGCGTAAGCTTTTTGAAGAAGCCATAAAAAACAGTGAATCGAAATACCACGGCATTTTTGATGCAAACAAAGACGGGATTTCAATTTTTCTGATCAATCCCGACGATACGGTAAGCAACTTTATTGAAGCCAACAAAGCTGCATTCGAAATGATCGGTTATTCGAATGAAGAATTCCTGTCGATGAATATTTTTGACATTAATTTTGCCGGTACCCAGGATTCAGCCTTAAAAATCATTTCAAGGCTGAAAAGCAAAAAATTCCTAAACATGGAAACTACCATCAGGCATCGGAACGGGAGCTTGTTAAGCGTTGATATTCATATTGTTACAATTAAGTACAACAACCAGGTTGCCCTTATGAATATTGTACGCGATATAACGGCACGTAAAAAAGTTGAATTGGACCTGAAGGAAAGCGAAGAACGGTTTAAAATGTTGTTTGAAAAAGCCCCGATCGGTTACCAGTCGCTCAATGAAAACGGCTTCATCGTTGATGTGAATGAAACCTGGCTCGAACTGATGGGATACAAAAAAGATGAAGTGCTTGGATGCTGGTTTGGCGATTTTATGACTCCAGAATCGCTTGTGTTTTATCGACAAAAATTTCCTGAATTTAAGAAAACCGGTCAGGTTCAAACCGAGCTGGAACTGTACCGCAAAAATGGCGAAATCATCCGGATCCAGTTGAAGGGAAGTGTCAGGCAAACAGCTATCGGATCGTTCAAACAAATGTACTGCTTATTATCAGACATCACGGAATTACACAAAGCATCAAAAGCCATTGCCGACGAGCGGATACTCCTCCGTACACTCATCGACAACATTCCGGATATGATTTACGTGAAAGATACTTCAGGCCGAAAACTCATCTCGAACAAAGCCGACCTGGCCTTGCTTGGGCTCAATGATGAAAAGGAAGTGATCGGAAAAACTGATCTGGAATTGTTTAACGAAGAAATCGCCACGAATACCTTGCGCGACGACCAAACGGTAATGAGCACGGCAAAACCAATTTTTAACAAACCTGAAACATTTACCGGGCTGGATGGCTTAAAACGAACCATCTCGACCACCAAAATTCCGCTGACCAGTGAATCAGGTGAAATAATTGGCCTGGTTAGCGTTGGCCGCGACATTACCCGTGAAAAAGAAACCGGGCAGAAAATTGTCCAGTTGTCGAAGGCGATAGAACAAAGCCGGACGAGTGTGCTAATTACCGACATTGAAGGAAATATTGAATACATGAACCAGCGTGTAATTGATATTACCGGGTATTCGTTTGAGCAGATTAAGGGCAAAAACCCACGCATCTTTCAGTCGGGGTACACTTCCCAGGAAGAATATGCCAAGCTCTGGGAAACCATCCGTTCAGGAGGCGAATACCGGGGCGAAATCCAAAACCGGAAAAGGAACGGGGAAATCTACTGGGAATCGGTGGTCATCTCACCTATTCGCAACGAGGAAGGGGAAATTGTCAACTACCTGGCCATCAAAGAAGACATCACCAACCGCAAAAAATCGGACCTCGAAATACTGAAACTTTCAGTCGGGATAGAACAAAGCCCGGCCTCGGTTGTCATCACCGACACACGTGGCACGATTGAATATGTAAACAAGAAGTTTGTGGATACCGCAGGTTATTCCCCGAATGAACTGATTGGAAAGGTGCTCCGGATCCTCAAACCCGGCCATGTTGACGACGAGACCTACATCGAAATATGGAACTGCTTGTTTGCCGGAAATGAATGGCGGGGCGAACACCAAAACCGAAATAAAAAACGCGAAAAATATTGGGAATCCGTGTTGATTTCACCCATCAAAAACGATGAAGGAAAAGTTACCAACTATATTGTCCTGAGCGAAGACATCAGCGAACGAAAGAAAATGGAGGGCGACCTGATTAAGGCCAAGGAAAAAGCGGAGGAAAGCGACCGTCTGAAATCAGCTTTTCTGGCCAACATGTCGCACGAAATACGCACCCCGCTCAACAGTATCCTGGGCTTTTCCGACCTGCTTTCGGACCAAAACCTCGATGTCCCTTCGCGATTGGAATATACCCAACTGATTAATTCGAGCGGGGGGAACTTGCTGTCCATTATCAACGATGTGCTCGATATTTCTAAAATTGAAGCAGGCCAGGTCACTTTGTCCGAAAAGGAATTCTCGGCAAACGATCTGGTTTCCGAAATCCGAAAAGAATATTTCCACAAAGCAACTGGGAAAAATTTAGAATTCAGGCTTCGGCTTCCGGTGACAGAACCGGAAATAAAACTTATTAGTGACGAATCCAGGATAAAACAAGTATTGATCAACTTTGTTGGGAATGCTTTAAAATTCACAGAATCAGGATACATTGAAATTGGCCTGGAAAAAACAGACGGAAAGGTTCAATTCCATGTGAAAGACACTGGAATCGGTATCTCGAAAGAATTTCACGAGAAAATATTTGACCGGTTCAGGCAGGTTGAAGGAGCAAATACCCGAAAATACAGTGGAAACGGGTTGGGCCTGGCCATTACTAAAAATCTGGCGGTCCTTCTTGGTGGGATCATCTGGATGGACTCAGAACCCGGTAAGGGATCAACCTTCTACTTTGCGCTGCCTGCAAAGGATTAAACGGTAAACACTGAAAATAAAAACACGAATGGGAACTCTCCGTTAAGAAAGTTCCCATTCACTTTTGGATGACCCGAAGGTTTTTCCTTAGTGCCAGACTACGGTTATTACGACTGGCTGTTTGATCCGGCTTTTCAGCTTTTTCTCCCAACCCGAAACCTTCCAACCTCGCCTGTTACAGCGAAATTTTCAGGTTGTCCGCCCGATCATTTCTTTCGATTTGGTCTTCACGGACGAAGCCTCAGGCAAGCCATCTTCAACCGGCCT
The DNA here is from genome assembly GCA_037446835.1 of Sunxiuqinia sp. Taxonomy (GTDB): domain Bacteria; phylum Bacteroidota; class Bacteroidia; order Bacteroidales; family Prolixibacteraceae; genus Aquipluma. Next base: position 23,722 of record JBBIHV010000042.1, read on the forward strand.
TTCGGCCTGTTTTTCGATGAAAAGTTTTCGGTTGTGCGAACACATCGTCCAACTTCGGCTGATTTTCCGGAACCGGAGTTCCTTCCAATCTTTCACCTTCCTGAACCAACTTTGCAATGAACTTTTGACGGTAAATTTTTCGGTTGATGAACCTTGAAAGCAAGCTTTCTGTTCAAACTTCGGCTCTTTCCGAATGCGGGTCCGAAGATCCGGATGATCAGGTTTCCAGTCCGGTTAAGAACTTTCTTCCTTCTCCATTCGTTCAGGGCAGCCTTTTATCGCTCGTCTGATGAAATAAAAATACAACCTTAAAGGCATACTCTCCAAACATTTTTGCAGGTTTAAATAAACCAGGTTTAAATTGACTTTATCAACAATTGTTTAAAAACTATTTGTTTTGAGTTAATCCGCCATTCAGGCATAGCTCATATATTAAACATATCAATATCAAGGTTATTAACAAATCAGGAACTATATGAACCCGTTAAAATTCAGGATATTTTCTATTCCTGAAGCATAAAAAAAGGGTATTTTAAAAGATCAGCCGGTTGTTGGAACGTCATTTTTTAACGCCGATCAGAAAAAACTGATGAAAAGCAAAACGTTCAGGAAGGTCACGATTGCCCCAACCAAGAGCATTAGCATAGTCGTAAATTTTGAATTGGCGTATTTCCCCATTACTTTCTTTGACGAAGTGAGGTAAATTTGTAAAAAAATGGTAAATGGAAGTTGTACACTTAAAACCATTTGCGAAACGATCAAAGTCATGAATGGATTGCCAATTATAAAAATCAGCACCAGGGCCAGGATCAGGGAAATACCAATTCCCAGCCGGCTGTGGTTATCTTTCACATCGAAGGGTTCGCCAAACAAGCCGGCAAATATGCTTCCACCTGCCATTCCGGAGGTGATGGTACTGGCAATTCCGGCAAAAAGCAAGGCAATGGCAAACACCACCCCGGCGTGGTTCCCGAGCAAAGGCCCCAGCATTGTTTGGGCCTGCTGCAATTGATCGACTGGCGTATGATGCGAAAAAAAAGTGGAGGCAGCCAGAATTATCATCGAACTGTTGATTGCCCAACCAACCAGCATGGAAACCAAGGTGTCAACAAATTCATAATCAAGCTGTTTCTTTATGATCGTCTCATTTTCAAGGTTCCACTGGCGGCTCTGGATTACTTCCGAATGCAGAAACAGATTGTGGGGCATCACCACCGCTCCCAAGACACTCATCACAATCATAATTGAGCCTTTTGGAATACTCGGGACTACCCAACAAACGCCAGCCTGAACCCAGTCGATGTTGACAAGGCTTAATTCGTACAGAAATGAAAGGCCAATGATGGAAACAAAAGCGATGATAATTTTTTCGATGAAAGCATACGAATTGGTTAACAACATGACCCCAACGAACAATACCACCAGAATTGCGCCGGTCGGAATTGCAATTCCGAAGAGCATTTGCAGTGCAATGGCGCCACCCAGGATTTCGGCCAGCGAGGTAGAAACTGAGGCCACCATTGCTGTTCCCAGAATGGATCGAGAAACCCAGGCAGGTGTATGCAGCGTGGCCGCTTCCGACAGACATAAACCGGTTGCAATACCCAAATGCGCCACATTGTGCTGAAGAATAATAAGCATGATGGTTGACAAGGTGACCATCCACAACAAAGTCAGGCCATAGTCTGCGCCGGCCGCAATGTTCGAAGCCCAGTTTCCCGGATCGATAAATCCAACGGTAACCAGAAGACCAGGTCCGATGTACTTCA
>JBBIHV010000043.1:0-14162 GCA_037446835.1 Sunxiuqinia sp.
GTTTTCTTGTTTTCGAGCTTTGTTTTCTTGATGTTTCTGTTTGTACGACGATTGTTTTTTGTTCACGTTACAACTCTATAGAACTTTTTTTAAGCTTATACCATTTTTTACATTGTTATTGGCTTTACAAACATACAACTTTTAAATGGAACTATGCAACACAAAGTACTAAAATTTTCAAATTTTTTTCAATGAATTTTTTTAATATGCTGAAATACAGCAATATATTTGTTTATTTTCAGGGCAAAATATTTTCTGAAAAGACAGAAGAAAGTAATTAAATGAGATTGAAATTACAATCCCCCCAAAACACGCTTGATTGTTCGGTGAAATTTGTGGAAAGATTGAACTGGCTTGGCATACATCAGGATACATTTTTTGGAAACAACCAACAAATTTAACCGGTCAATTGTTTGTTGAACTTCGGCTGACCAGGCCCCCTGTTGGAGCCAGATGTTTTTCAGGCCGATTTCAGCAGCTTCCTCAAGCACCAAATTAACTTTTTGGGGCGGTATTGAAATCCACACGCCATCAATTTTTCCGCTTAAACTTTTCAAGTTGGGATAACAGGTTAACCCATCAATCATCTGAACTTCAGGATGGACCGGATAAATTTCATAGCCTTTTGATTTCAGTTCCTTGCACGCGTAATTTCCATATTTTTTGCCTGAACGCGACATGCCAACCACTGCAATTCTTTTTAAACTGATAAAATCATCGATTAGGGGATTCATAGGGAAAGTTTTAAAGTTGATGTGAATTTACGGCTTTTGAAGCAAAACATCGGCATAAAATGTCAGGTTTCCTGATTGTTGGCGAACCTATCCTGAATTTCTTTCAGCACTTTGCGTGAAGCCAGAAAAATTGCCGGCTTTCCCGACAGCGGATTGTTTTGGGTAACCACCACTGTTTGGTAAACATCTTCAATGTTTTGGAACGTGAGCACTTCTTCAGGAGTGCCTTGCGTATGTATTTCGCCCCGATTGATCAGGATCAGCTCATCACAATATTCCGAGGCCAGGTTCAGGTCGTGGATGACCATCAGCACCGACAGCCCCATTTCCTGGTTAAGTTGCTGCAACACATTCAGGATGTGGACCTGATGGGTAATGTCGAGGTGAGAGGTGGGTTCGTCGAGCAGCAACAGTTCGGGTTGCTGGGCCAGCGCGCGCGCAATGGCAGCCAGTTGCTGTTCACCGCCACTCAGTTCCGACATGGGTTGATCTTTAAACCGCCAGGTGCCGGTCATTTCCATGTATTTTCGGGCGAGCTGGAAATCCTCTTCGCTTTCGAAAAAGCTGAACCGGCTGTGGTAGGGAATCCGCCCCATCAGCACATAATCTTCCACGCTCATTTCGCCTGCTTCGATAAACTGGCCAACAATGGCAATGTTTTGTGCACGTTGGCGAAGCGAGAACGATTGCAGGTTTTTTCCGGACAATAAAATTTTTCCTGATTTCAGGCCCAGCGTTCCGGTAACCGCTTTGAAAAGGGTAGTTTTTCCTGATCCGTTTGGGCCAATAATCCCCGAAAACGAGCCTTTCCTGATGTTCACGTTGATTTGGGATAACTGAAATTTCGGATATCCGCAGCAAAGGTTTTGGATGCTTAGAATTTCAGGGCCCATCATCCAATATTTTTTATGGAACGGGCCGACGAACGGCCCATCATCAGTAAAAAAACAATACCGCCAACAATTCCGGTAATTACGCCGATGGGCAATTCGTTGGGAGAAATAATGGTGCGGGCAATTATGTCGGACAAAACCAGGAAAATAGACCCCGACAGGAAGGAACTGACCAGTAAAATCCGGTAATCGGGACCAACCAGCAAGCGCATCAGGTGTGGGATAATCAGCCCGACAAAACCGATCACTCCGGCCACGGCCACACAAACGCCGGCCAGCAGCGAGGCCAGTAAAAAAAGCAATTTGATGGAAGTGTCGGTGTTGATGCCCAGGTGTCTGGCCTTTTCCTCACCCAGCCGCAAGGCATTGAGCGGTTGAACGAACAGATATGAAACAACCAGAGATAAAAGTGCCAGGATTAACGTGAAGTATATCAATGACATATCGGGTTCGTCGAGTGAACCCATGATCCAAAAAATGATCCCATGCAGGTTTTCAGAGTTGGTTGTCGCCATCAGCAGCATCATCGACGAAGAAGCGATGAAACTGATCATCACCCCGGTGAGCAACATGCTTTGAATATCGATCCGGCCGCGTCGGGAGCTGATGGAATACACCAGAAAAATCATCAGGAAAGCGCCGGTAAAACCACTCAGCGGCAAAACAAACGGACCGATAAGCTGATGGAGCCCGAAGACGATGGCGATGGCCACCCCGAGCGATGCGCCCCCGGAAATCCCCAACGTGTATGGTTCGACCAACGGATTGCGGTAAATGCCCTGCAACAATACGCCGGAAAGGCTGAGCGCCCCGCCGACCGCCAACCCCAAAAGCACACGCGGAAACCTGATCTGGCTGATAATGGTGTATTCCATGCTTTGGTGCCCTTCCCTGAGAATCCTGAAAATATCAGAAAAACCGAGGTTCATTTCTCCTACCGAGAGTGAAAGGATCACAGAAGCAATTAGCAGGAAAACTAATCCGGCCAGATAGACAGCCCAGTGTAGGTATTTTTTCTGCATATTCGGAAATTGGCCAGAAAATTATAGGTTGATAAATGAAGCCTCTCAGGGTAGTGTACCACAAAAATATCCTGAAAGTCGATATTCCACTTTTGTGGCCCGGCTTAAATCAATTTCTGAATTTCTTCAGCCGGTCGGGCAAGTACGGCATGTGTGCCTTTAATGACCAGCGGACGCTGGAGTAGCTTCGGATTTTCAGCCAGGATCCCGATCCATTCGTCGTCGGTATATTCCTTTCCCTTGAACTGAGCCTTGTAAAGTTCTTCGTTTGTCCGGATCAGGTCGGTTACTTTCAATCCCGATTTGCTCAGGAATTCTTTTATTTCCCTGGCCGTAATCCCGGTTTTCATGTAGTCGATTATTTCAACTTCAAACCCTTTTTCTTCCAGGTATTTAAGCCCTTCACGGCTTTTTGAGCACCTTGGGTTGTGGTAGATTTTCATAAGATTCTGATGTCTTTTTTTGATAAAAGTGTGATAATCTTCTTGTGCCCGGTAGCGTTGGCCGTTTAATTGGTTGTTGTACCGGTTGCTTAGTTCGCTGTCGAGGATACGTGCTTTGGTGTTGTCGCGCAATTGGATCCGCAGCAGTTCCTTCAGTTCGGTCCTGATTTCAGGAGAATAAATCGGGCAAGCCACTTCGATGCGCCGGTCGAGGTTTCGCTGCATCCAGTCGGCCGACGAAATGTAAATATCTTCTTTTCCGCCATTGGCAAACAACAGGACACGGGTGTGTTCCAGAAATTTATCAACAATGCTGATGGCTTCAATGTTTTTGCTGAGCACCGGATCGCCGGTTTTTAATCCGAAAATTCCGCGGACGATGAGTTGGATTTTCACCCCGGCCTGACTGGCCTCATAAAGTTTGTCGATCATTTCAGGATCAATCAGGCTGTTCATTTTCAGGATCATATAGGCTTTTTTCCCTTTTTTGGCATTGGTAATTTCCTGATCAATTTTATGAAGGAAGAAATTGCGCATCGAGAAGGGGCTGATGATGATCTGGCGATAGTTGAAATGATAATAGGTGTGTTTAAAGAATTCGAACATGTTGGCCACATCATCAGATATTTGCGGGTCGGCTGTGAGCAGGCCTTTATCGGCATACACACGGGCAGTTCCTTCATGGAAATTTCCGGTTCCGATGTAGGCATAATTGCGAAACCCGTTCTTTTCCTTGCGCTGAATCCAGGCCAGCTTGCAGTGCACTTTCAGTCCGGGGATGCCGTTAATGACCTGGGCGCCTTCGTCCTGAAGTTTATTCGACCAGTAAATATTGGCTTCTTCGTCGAAACGGGCCTGCAATTCGATCACGACTGTTACTTTTTTCCCGTTCCTGATGGCGTTCAGCAAGGCGTTCATCACTTTCGAGGTTTCGGAAACCCGGTAAATCGTGATCCCGATTTCGCACACTTTGGGGTCGATGGCCGCCTCGCGCAAAAAGTCGATGAAATGCGAAAAACTTTGGTAGGGATAATGCAGCAGGATGTCCTTTTTCCTGAGTTTTTTCAGTATGCTCTGGTGTGGTGGCAAATCTTTGTGCGGCACGGGCGGCAAGGCCTGGTAATAATGATGCGATTTCCCTATTTCCGGAAAATTCATGAAATCCTTGTGGTTGTGGTACCTTCCGCCGGCAACCGTTTTTTCTTCCCCTTCGAGTTTCATCTTTTTCATGATGAATCCGAGCAGGTCGGCAGGCATCTCGCGGTCGTAAATCAAACGCACCGGAATCCCAACTTTGCGCTTCTTCAGGCTGATTTCCATCTTTTCGATGAAGCTTTTCGAAATGTCGTCGTCGAAGTCCAGTTCCGCGTCGCGGGTCACTTTTATGGTGTAGGCATCAAAACGGTCATAGTTGAAAATCGGGAAAATGTCGTTCAGGCAATACCGGATGACATCGTCAACCATGATGATGAATTTTTTGTTCCCCTGTTCGGGCAAAACCAGAAACCGAGAAACCGACCGGCTTGGAATCCGGATCAGCGCGTAGGCATATTTTTCGGGCGATTCCTGTTTCGAAAGTTTCACAGCAAGGTAAACCGATTTGTCGCGCAGGTAAGGGAATTTAATTGACTTGCCCAGCATAATCGGCACGATGTTCGGCAGGACCTTCAGGTTAAAATATTTCCTGACATACACGCCCTGTTCGTGCGAAAGCTGTTTTTCGTCGAGCATGAAAATGTTTTCGGCTGCCATCTCCTCCCAGATGGTGCGGTAGATTTCCTGCGCTTTTTGCTGGTGCTGGATGACTGTTTCCTGAATTTTTTCGTACAGTTCGGCGGCTGTGTAATTTCCAAGAAGGGCTTCGTCATCGTTCCCGTATTCGAGCATCCGGCGCACCGCTGCCACCCTGACGCGGAAAAACTCGTCGAGGTTATTCGAAAAAATACCCAGGAACCGGATGCGCTCAAGCAGCGGGACCGTCGGGTCTTCGGCTTCCTGAAGCACCCGTTCGTTGAACGAAAGCCAGCTTATTTCGCGGTTGTTGTATTTACTTTTCTTTTCCATTTTCAGCGTATTAATTTTCGGGGGGGTATGAAAACTTGCTAAAACCTCAGCTTTTCCAATCCTTTCCGAATGGCATCCTGAAAAACCGGAAGGTCAATAATTTCGGCCAAAGGTAAAATTCTTTCTTTTGGCGGTTTGGTTTCGTCCTGAAGGAACAATTCGAACCATCCAACGTGCTGCCACTGATTTAGTTTGAAGCCCACATTCCTGAATTCGGCGCATTTGAGGTAGCCGAAATGCTCGTGAAAGGTCACGCTGGGCTCGTTAGGCATGGTTATAATGGCCAGCAAATCGGCAACTCCCTGAAATCGGATCATTTCATTCAGGCTGGTGTAAAGTGCATGTGCCACCTTGCGGCGCTGAAAGTCAGGATGAACATAAACCGAAACTTCCTTGGTCCAGCGATAGGAGGCCCGGCTTCGATAGCCTGAAGCATAGGCATATCCGGCAATCTGGTTGTCGAATTCGCAAACCAGAAAGGGTAATTCTTCCATGATTCCCTGAATGCGTTTCCAGAACGATTCCTCGTCGGGAACTGATTCTTCGAATGTAACCGAAGTTTCAAGAATAAACGGGGAATAGATTTCCAGAATCCCCGGCACATCGCGTTTTTCTGCAAGTCGAATGGTTGGGTTCATTACAAATTTTGAATTTTGAATAACAATCTTATATAAAGCATGTATTCCAGTATTTTTTACATTTTAATCAAACAGCCATACTTTGACACTGTCGTTTGCGACTGAAAACTGTGACTGAACACTTTTTTTTCAATCCTCGTCGCTGAATTCCATCAGGAAAGCTTTGATAAATCCGCCAATCTCGCCGTCGAGCACAGCCTGCACATTGCCCGTTTCAAACCCGGTGCGCACATCTTTTACCAATTTGTAGGGCTGAAGCGTATAAGAACGGATTTGCGAACCCCATTCAATTTTTTTCTTGGTGGCATTAATCTGCTGCTCGGCTTCACGGCGTTTCCGGAGTTCGAGTTCGTACAGTTGCGATTTCAGCAACCGGAGCGCATTTTCCTTGTTTCCAAGTTGCGAGCGGCTTTCGGTATTTTCAATAATAATTCCTGAAGGTGCGTGGCGAAGCCTGACGCCGGTTTCAACCTTGTTCACATTCTGTCCGCCGGCGCCTCCCGATCGGAAAGTTTCCCAGGTAATGTCTGAATCTTTAATCTCCACTTCGATGGAGTCGTCGATCGCCGGAGAAACGAACACCGAGGCAAACGAGGTCATTCGCTTATTTTGGGCGTTGAATGGCGAAAGTCGGACGAGCCGGTGCACGCCGTTTTCGCTTTTCAGGTAGCCGTAGGCATATTCCCCCTCAAATTCGATGGTGCAGCTTTTTACGCCCACTTCGTCGCCCCCATGAAATTCGACGGTTCTGACCTGGTATCCCTGCTTTTCGCCGTAGCGCAGGTACATGCGCATGAGCATATCGGCCCAGTCGTTGCTTTCGGTTCCTCCGGCACCGGCATTGATCCGGAGGATAGCGCCCAGCTTGTCTTCCTCTTTCCGGAGCATATTTTTGGTTTCCAGCGCTTCAATTACCGCCACCGTTTCGTTGAAGTGCAGCTCGATATCGTCTTCCGTGGCTTCGCCCATTTCAAAGAAATCGTACAACACGAGCAAGTCTTCCATGCTCTGTTCCACTTCTTTAAAACCATCCGTCCAGACTTTTACCGAACGGATTACTTTCATCTGCGCTTCTGCTGTTTTGGGATTGTTCCAGAAATCCGGATCCTGTGCTTTCAGTTCCTCTTCCTGAAGTTGAATTAATTTCTGATCGTAGTCAAAGATGCCTCCTTAACGCATCCCGGCGATCACTAAGATCTTTGACCTGTTCTTTGAAAATCATTATCTGATGGTTTGAATTACTGAAAAGCAAAAATAAAAAATGAAACGCGATTATTTGCAGAAACCTTGGTTTTATAGAAAACCGTTGTTCGGCCATTGGTTAATTTCCCCAAAGCGCGGTTGTATCTTTAACCGACGTGGCCTGCACATTATAGGCATCGCCCCCGGGTTCGTACAAAAATGCAAAAAGTTTAATGGTATAGGCTTTCCCGGCGACAGGAGTAAACCCGGTGGTCCATCCTCCTCCTGAAGAGCTTACCGCATAAGCTTTAATGGTTTTGGCCAACTCGGTGCTTCCAAAAACCAGCGTTGTTCCATCCAGGATATTGATGGCATAACTGTCGGCGTTTGACAACAAATCCCAGTTCATTTCGAGCTCGTGTGTGGTTACATTGTATTCACATTTTGTCAAATTTGGCAAATCCAGCACCTGATCGGATAAAATATCCTGAAACCCCTGGGTTGAGCCATCACTAAAAACAGCAGAAAAAGTAAAAGTCGAAGCGGCAGGTTTGGTTATGCTGAAATCTGTAATCGCAGGTTCGAAATAAAAATTTGTGCTGTACCCGGCATTGGGCACCAGGGTGTATAATTTCGTCGGATCGGTACTGCTAACCGCGGTAACGCTCTTAAAAGCATTGAAGGTGTAAGCATAGAGTGAAACGGCATACTCCTTTTGTGAACCGATCTTTTGGGTGACAATTAGGGCATCGCCCAACCCGGTTGCTTTTTGGTTGGTCTTATTGCACGAAAAAAAGGTAAGTGTCAGGAACAAGACTGCGAAATTTCTGAACTGGTTCATGGTGACTTTTGTAAAAATTAATGAATAAACTATCAGACGCATTACAGGCCCTGAAAGTTGTGTGTGCAAAGATATTTATTTGCTGAATAACCCTAGTCCCGGAAGCCCGGTTTTATTTTCCGCAGGCCATTATGAAGCTGGAAAGTAATCTTTTGATTTTGATTTTGAATTCAGGATTAATATTTTACCTTTGCGCCACAAATTTTAATTAACTGTTTATCATTAAAAATTAAGCAAAATGTCAGCAAAAATCAGATTGCAGCGGCATGGCCGCAAAAGGTTTGCTTACTATCACATTGTGATAGCTGATAGCAGGGCGCCACGGGATGGTAGAAATATAGAAAGGATTGGATCGTATAATCCAAACACAAATCCTGCTACTATCGATCTCGATTTTGACAAAGCTATTGACTGGCTTACCAAAGGTGCTCAACCAACCGATACGGTAAGGGCTATTTTATCTTACAAAGGAGTGATGTACAAAAAACATCTTTTAGGTGGTGTAGCCAAAGGCGCTTTCACTGCTGAAGAAGCCGAAACCAAATTCGAAGCCTGGATGGCCGAGAAAGCTAAAAAGGTTCAGGCTAAAAAAGATGGTTTGGTTGTGAACTCAGAAACTTCGAAAAAAGCTCAGCTTGAAATGGAAGGCAAAAAGAATGCAGAACGCGCCAATGCCATTGCCAAACGCAATGCTGAAGCCGCCGCTGCAGCCCGTGCCGCTTCTGCTCCAGCTCCCGCCCCGGTAGAAGAAGTAGCTGAAGAAGCCACTCCGGAAGAAGCTGAAGGATAACAACTTGCGTTGTGTCATGCCGAACTCGTTTCGGCATCCCTAAATTAGGGCTAGACCCCGAAATAAATTCGGGGTGACTGGATCGGTATAACAGACAACTTATAAAAAGCGATAGAGAAATCTGTCGCTTTTTTCTATTTTTAGCAGCATGGAAACAATACCCAAAAGCAATTGCGTTAAAGTCGGTTTTATTCAGAAGCCACACGGCATTCACGGCGAACTGGTCATCCGGTTTCAGGAAGAATTTTACGAAACCATCGAAAAAGTTCCGACCCTTTTTTTAGAGATCGACAACCTGCTTGTCCCTTTTTTTATTGCTGAAGGTGGGTTGCGCTTTAAATCGGGTGAATCGGTCATTGCTCAGCTCGACTGGGTTGACTCAGACAAAAAAGCGAAAGAACTTTGCGGCTTGTCGGTTTTTGTAAACCAAACCGATGTGATTGATCCGGAGGAAGACTTAAGTCCTCAAGCCCTGGTCGGGTTTCAATTGTTCGGTGAAGAACTCGGGCTGATCGGCGAAATTCTTGAGGTGAACGATTTTGCCGGAAACCTGTTGCTTTCGGTTGAATATCAGGGAAAGGACGCGCTGGTCCCCCTGAACGAAGATTTGATCGTGAGGCTTGACGATGAAAAACGTGAAATTGAATTGCGGATTCCGGATGGCTTGTTCGATCTGGACGATGAATAAAGCCTTCGGGCTGCCTCTGGTTGCCGGGGTTCCGTATTTTATGATTCTTATTTAACTTTTCCCTGAAGCCCTTTGATTTCTTTTTCGAGCTTTAGTCTAATTTTCAGCGCATTCGAAAGGGCCAGCGCGTCTTTGACGGCCTGTTTGTCGAAGGATTCCAAAACGATGTAATACGTCCGGGTTCCCAGGAAAACGGCTTTCAGGTTGCGGTCGGCATGATCGGCAATAAACTGGATCACCCCGTTGTCTTTCCCATTTTTGTAGCTAACTTTTTCCCAGTGCGTGTTCATAAATTCGCTGTGATGGTTGTTCACGTCGTCGAGCGAAACCGTGTCTGTTTTTGCCTGAAAAACACCGTCGTAAACACGCAATCCAACGTGGTTGAGCCAAACATCGCCGTAATAATTGCTCGAAATAAACAAATCGCCCCGTTCATCAAGGTGGACCTGAATGAACGATTGGTTCAACCGGCGTTCAGTGTTTTGCTGTTTAGGAATAAATTGGGTAAATTGGTCATATTCAGTCTTTTCGGTGTCGAAAAATTTTTCAAGTTCTGTTATTTGTCCCGAAATTTTGTTGAACTGCTCTTGTTTCCGGAATAAGATTTCGGAATTGATTTTTTTATCCAGTTCTTTCGCTTTTCCAACAACTTCAATGGCTTCAGGATATAAAACCTGAATGGAATCTAAAATCTGTGAAGCTTTTGCCGAATCCCCCTTTCCGCAGTAATTGACAGCCAGTTCGAATTTTTCAGCAGCCTTTTTTTTATAGGTGTTTCCGCAAGAACCAAGTACTGCAAGAAGTAAAATTCCGACAACAATTTTCAAATTATCCATTGGTTTAAGTATAAAAAAAACTGTCATTTGCTTTTCAAAGGAAAAGATAATCTCCGAACGACGAAAACAAATTCAATAGTTTTTTTCTGAAATCGGTACGATTCGGTGCTGTCCGATCGTCTTGTTTTTTAGTTATATTTAGCAGACCAAAAATCGAAGCAAATGATCACATTAACCCAACTCGAATACATTGTGGCCGTCGATACATTCCGGCATTTTGGGAGAGCCGCCGAAAACTGTTTTATTACCCAGCCGACACTGAGCATGCAGATTAAAAAACTGGAAGAAGACCTTGAAGTTATCATCTTCGACCGCAGCAAACAACCCCTGATCCCGACCGATGTGGGCCGCCGGATTATTGATCAGGCCCGGATTGCCCTTCAGGAGTCGCAAAAAATAAACAACATCATCAAGGAACATAAAAACCTGATTTCCGGAGAACTGAAAATCGGGATTATCCCCACCCTGGCGCCTTACCTTTTGCCTCTTTTCATCGGGAACTACAAGCGGAAATACCCGAACATCAACATCAAAGTTGAAGAATTGACCACGGCCAACATCATCGATCACCTGAACCGCGATTTACTGGATGTTGGTGTGCTGGTGACACCCCTCAAAGAAGACCGGATCAACGAAAAACCCATTTTTTATGAAGGGATGTTGCTGTACCTTCACGACGACCACCCGCTGGCCCAAAAAACTCACATTAAGCTGAAAGATATTGCCACTCCAGAAATTTGGCTGCTCAGCGATGGCCATTGTTTCCGCGACCAGGTGATCAACCTCTGTTCTTTTAAAGGAGCGGCCAATTCAGCGCTTCCGTTCCATTTCGAAGCCGGATCGCTCGAAACGGTCATGAATATCATCGACAAGGAAGGCGGCATGACCATTATTCCTGAACTGGCAACCCTGGGTATGAGCGAACAGCGGTTCGACCATGTCCGTTCGTTTACCGACATCAACCCTTTACGCGAGGTAAGCCTCGTTTATTCGCGGCATTTCGCCAAATACAAACTGGTTGAACTGCTTTGGAAAGAGATTGTCGCAGCCATGCCCGAAAAGCTTTTGCAGAAAAACCGTGGGACGATTGTTGAATGGCGCTAATTTTTTTAAAATTTAGTTTGCTGATTCCGAAATCTTATTTTTCTTTGCAGCGCCAAAATAAATAATGCTGTTGCTAAGCGATGACGGCAGAATATTGGCAAAAAAATCCTGAAAAAATTTGGCGACTAAGAAAATTGGTTTATTTTTGCAGTCCCAAAATCAGGGAATAAACAAGTTGGCCCGTTCGTCTAGGGGTTAGGACGCCAGGTTTTCATCCTGGTAGCAGCGGTTCGAATCCGCTACGGGCTACAAATAAATTTTAACAATTTAGGAGTCAAAAAGATGGCACATCATAAATCAGCGAAGAAGAGAATCATTCAGGACGAAGCAAAGACTTTGCAGAATAAATACTACGCAAAAACCATGCGTAATGCAATCAAAAACCTGCGTCTGGAAACCAACAAGGAAGCTGCCGCAGTTGCTTTGCCAAAAGTTGTTTCAATGATCGACAAACTGGCCAAAAAGAACGTGATTCATAAAAACAAGGCAGCAAACCTGAAATCTTCACTTGCATTGCACATCAACGCGATTCAGTAAGCAACAACTTACATAATAATACAGAAACCGTCTTATTTTAAGGCGGTTTTTTTAGCTTATAGGTCAGCCATCGGGTTTGGAAGGATTCCGAATTTCTAATTCACTCATCAACGCAATTTCAAAACTTCGATCAGAAATCGCGGCACCCTAAAATTTCCATGAAAAAGCCTCACCGTTTCGGGCAAGGCTCTCTAGTCAGGATTATATTTCTTTCTAACAGTTACACTGATAATTGCACTCGTGGCAACGGCTGATTTCCCCTTTGAACCGTTTTTCAATCAACTCTTCAATTCGTTCACGCAGAGGCAGAATTGAGACTTTTTCAATTACTTCATTCGCAAAGGCATTCATCAGCATCAACCGGGCTTCCTTCTCGCCAATTCCTCGCGCACGAAGGAAAAACAAAGCTTCCTCGTTAATCTGACCAACCGTGGCGCCATGGCTGCATTTTACATCATCGGCGTCAATAATCAGCTGTGGTTTCGTTTGCATTTTCGCTTTATCCGACAACAACACATTGTTATTCCGCTGGAAGGCATTCGTTTGCTGGGCATCACGTGCTACGTGGATTCGTCCGGCGAAGGCGCCGGTCGATTCATCGTCGAGCACATTTTTATAAATCTGGTTGCTCAGGCAATTGGGTGAGGCATGTTCGATCAGGATAAAATTATCGACATGCTGTTTCTTGTCGGTAAACGAAATACCGTTAATGCTGGCTTCCGAATGATCGCCGTTAAAGGTCACCTTCAGGTTATTCCGGATCAGGCCGCTGTGCAGACTGACGGTTCCGGTAACCAGGTTCGAGTTACGCTGCTGCCTGAAAAACGACGAATTGATCGTGGTTGACTGGTTGTGATGATTCTGAATGGTGTAAACATCGGCTCGGGCATCCTGGCCAACAAAAACTTCGGTTACCGAATTATACAGGAACGACGCGGAAGTGAGCGTGTGGTCGCACACCAGTATTTTCACCTGCGTGTTGTCTTCGGCAACAACCAGATTGCGCTGCGTAACCATCAGATTGTCATCTGAACTCAACAGATTAATGATCTGAATCGGTTTCTCAATGACCATTCCCTTCGGCACAAAGAGGAAAAATCCATCTTTGGCAAAGGCCGTATTCAGCGCCACGAACGGATCGTCTGATAATCCGGCCTGTCGGTTCAAAAAATGCTCGAACAACTCCGGACGCTCGTTGGCCAGTTGTTCCAGGCTTCCCAGAACCACTCCTTCCGGAAGACCTGCTCCGGGATTGTTCCCGCTGTAAAACCAGCCATTCTGAAGGAAGACCAGATGCGAATCCATTTCCGGAACGTTGCATCTGAAAACTTCATTCAGGTCGATAACACCGGATTGGCGGACCAACTCCTGCCGGTATTTTTTTTCAAATGCAGGCTTCAGGTTGGTGTATTTGTAATCTTCGTCCTTGAAATCGGGGATTCCGGCTTTCGCAAACCGTTTGACGGACACTTCGCGCATCCGGTTGAGCAGCGGCGAAGATCCCTGATTCAGGGTTTCCCTGTTCTTTTCAAACAGCGAAACCAGGTGTTCGGCAGATGATATTTTTTGTGAGATAGTATTCATATTTTCAAGTCAAAAGTATAAAGGGAAAAGTCGAAAAAGGAAAGCAAGCCAAAAAATGCAACGCTAATTTCTGAAATTTCCCATCTTTCTTTGTGCGGTTAGTTTTCGTCGTTCTTGATCCAATCGTACCCTTTTTCTTCCAGTTCAAGTGCCAGTTCTTTTCCGCCTGATTTCACAATCCGACCTTTGTACAGCACGTGAACAAAATCAGGGACAATGTAATCGAGCAGGCGCTGATAATGTGTCACCACAATGGTGGCATTTTCAGGAGTTTTCAGGGCATTCACCCCCTCGGCCACAATGCGCAGGGCGTCAATGTCCAACCCCGAGTCGGTTTCGTCGAGGATGGCCAGTTTCGGTTCGAGCATGGCCATCTGGAATATTTCGTTTTTCTTTTTCTCGCCTCCCGAAAAGCCTTCGTTCACCGAGCGGTTGGTCAGTTCCGAATCGAGATGCAGCATATCTTTTTTGGCACGCATCAATTTCAAAAATTCACCGGCAGTGAGCGGTTCCAATCCTTTGAATTTACGGTGCTCGTTTACCGATGCCTTCAGAAAACTGATCATTGGCACTCCCGGTATTTCAACCGGATACTGAAAACTCAGGAATAACCCGGAACGCGAGCGAATTTCGGGCGAAAGTTCCAGCAAATTCTGCCCCTGAAAGGTGACTTCGCCGTCCAGTATTTCGTAATCTTCTTTTCCGGCCAGAACGTTCGCCAGTGTACTTTTTCCTGAACCATTCGGCCCCATGATGGCATGTACTTCGCCGGCTTTTATTTCCAGATTAATCCCTTTCAGGATTTC
>JBBIHV010000043.1:14262-25177 GCA_037446835.1 Sunxiuqinia sp.
ACGCTGCCTTCCAGGCTAATTGCAAGCAGTTTCTGTGCTTCAACGGCAAATTCCATCGGGAGTTTATTCAGCACTTCGCGGGCATAACCGTTCACGATCATTCCAACGGCATCTTCGGTCGAGATTCCGCGCTGGTTGCAATAAAAAATCTGGTCTTCACCAATCTTCGAAGTGGTGGCCTCGTGTTCGACAATCGCCGATTTGTTGCCGACTTCAATGTATGGGAAGGTATGAGCGCCACAAGTCGAGCCCAACAGAAGCGAGTCGCACTGCGAGAAATTTCGCGCATTGGTTGCACCCGGCATCACTTTCACCAGCCCGCGGTATGAATTGTCGCTCTTCCCGGCCGAAATACCTTTTGAAATGATGGTACTTTTCGTGTTTTTGCCGATGTGAATCATCTTGGTTCCGGTGTCGGCCTGCTGATGATGATTGGTAAGTGCCACCGAGTTGAATTCGCCCACCGAATTATCGCCCAGCAACACACAGCTCGGATATTTCCAGGTGATTGCCGAACCGGTCTCAACCTGAGTCCAGCTTATTTTTGACGATTCGCCGCGACAAATCCCACGTTTAGTTACAAAATTGTAAACCCCGCCTTTCCCGTTTTTATCGCCCGGATACCAGTTTTGCACCGTCGAATATTTCACTTCGGCACGGTCGAGCGCAATAATTTCGACCACCGCGGCATGAAGCTGGTTTTCGTCGCGCATCGGGGCGGTACAACCTTCGAGGTAACTCACGTAACTGTCGTCTTCGGCAATAATCAGAGTCCGCTCAAACTGGCCTGTTCCGGCGGTATTTATCCTGAAATAGGTCGATAGTTCCATCGGACAGCGAACGCCTTTGGGAATGTAGCAGAACGAACCGTCGGAAAAAACGGCGGAGTTCAGTGCTGCAAAGAAATTATCGGTTGGTGGAACAGACATCCCCAGGTATTTACTGACCAATTCCGGATGTTCGGTCACCGCTTCGCTGAACGAGCAAAAAATAATGCCTTTTTCGGCCAGCACTTTTTTGAAGGTTGTGGTCACCGAAACACTGTCCATCACCACATCAACGGCCACTCCGGCCAGGTGCTTTTGTTCGTCGAGCGGGATTCCTAATTTTTTGAACGTATCGAGCAATTCCGGATCGACCTCGTCTAAACTCTGGTATTTTGGCGTGCTTCGTGGTGCCGCATAATAAATGGTTTCCTGAAAATCGATGGGTGGTATTTTCAGATGTGCCCAATGCGGAGGTTGCATTTTCAACCAGGCGCGATAGGCTTTCAACCTGAATTCAAGCATAAATTCAGGCTCGTTTTTTTTTGCGGAGATCAGCCTGATCACATCCTCATTCAAGCCTTTCGGAATAATGTCGGTATCAATTTCTGTCACAAAACCGTACTCGTATTCCTTGCTTGTTATATCGTTTAATAATTTATCCTGATTTTCCATTATCCTCTGTTTTCTGTCTCACCTGTTTACAATTCTATTAACAATCTTATACTCTGACTGTTTAAAATTAATTGCAAAGATAAGGAAGTAAAGCTATTTTTGTCCAAATTTTGTTGGCAATAAATACCTTCAGGTCTTAATTTTTAACATGGAAGAAACACGAAAACACGTCAAACTTTCTGATTTGGGAGAGTTCGGATTGATTAACCGGCTGACTGAAAAAATACAGCTAAAAAATGATAGCACCCTCGTTGGTGTTGGCGACGATGCCGCAGTGCTGAGTTATCCGGATAAAAAAATTGTAGTTACCACCGATCTGCTCACCGAAGGCATTCATTTCAACCTGATGTACGTTCCGTTGAAACATCTGGGCTATAAAGCAGTGGTGGTAAACCTTTCTGATGTTTACGCCATGAATGCCACCCCAAAGCAAATCACTGTTTCGATCGCTATTTCTTCAAAATTCTCGTTGGAAGCCGTTGAAGAATTGTATTCGGGAATACACCTGGCCTGCGAAAAATATGGCGTTGACCTGATTGGCGGCGACACCACCAGTTCGCTTACCGGGCTGACCATCAGCATAACAGCCCTTGGCGAAGCAACCGACGACGAACTGGTTTTCCGCAGCGGGGCGAAAGTGAACGATTTGCTTTGTGTATCGGGCGATTTGGGCGGCGCTTACATGGGACTGCAACTGCTGGAACGCGAAAATGAAGTTTTCAAGGTAAATCCGAATCTTCAGCCCCAGTTCGAGGGGTACGACTACATTCTGGAACGTCAGCTAAAACCCGAAGCACGGAGCGACGTGAAAGAACTATTGAAAACACTGAATATCAAACCGACTTCGATGATCGACATTTCCGACGGCCTTTCGTCGGAAGTTTTGCATTTGTGTAAAGCCTCGAAAGTTGGATGCAACATTTACGAAGAAAAAATACCGCTCGACAGTCAGACCAAACAATTTGCCGAAGAGCTGAGCATCAACCCGCTGGTAGCTGCTTTAAACGGTGGCGAAGATTACGAATTGCTGTTTACCGTTCCGCTCGAAAGTTACGAACTGATTAAAAAGGAATTCGACCTTACCGTAATCGGGCACATCACGCCGGAAAGCGAAGGCGCCAACCTGATCACCACCGGAGGATCGGTCATCCCGCTTCAGGCACAGGGATGGAACCCGCTGATGAATAAACCCAGATAAAAGGAAAAAAGGAAAATTGAAATTACCAAAGACAATCTCCAGGAGTTTGTCATGCAATTTCAGGCCATTTGAAAGTCATTATGATCTAAGCCGTTAGCCGATTCATGGGTCTTTTTTTGAAATTCTGGCTGGATTATTTCATTTATAACTCTATATTTATTGAAAATAACTAAGCTATACACATACCAATAAGTTATGTTCGACATATTTTACCATACTTGGTTCCCCCATTGCATTGGCTTGTTTTTTCTCACATTTGTTCAGGAAGATGCCGCGATTGTTGCCGCATCGTTTTCGACGGTGGAATATGGATTACCAATGAGCCTGGCCTTTACGAGTGTCTATCTGGGAATTATATCGGGCGACTTGTTTATATACGGGCTTGGCAGAGTGGCACAGCGAAACAACTGGCTCCGCTCGAAAGTGATTGGGCCCAAAGTTGATCAGGTTAAAGTGTGGCTCGAAAGCAATTTTGTTTGGGCCGTAGCGGTATGCCGGGTTACCCCAACCCTGCTTTTCCCAACTTATATTGCCATCGGTTGGTTCCGCATGCCGATCAAACGGTTCATCTTAGTAACTGTCATAACTTCAGCAATTTACACACCAATTGTATTTCTGCTGGTCACCTTGCTTGGCGACGTGGTTTTATATAAACTGGGCTATTGGGCATGGGGAATTATTCTTTTAATTGTCGTTCTTTTTCCGTTTCGGAAAGTTATTTTTTCATTCTCGAATAAGGGGAAAGAGGCAAGTACACCTGACACTTCCGTATTATCACTTCCTTTTCTGAACAAGGCCCTCATTCCGGGGGCTGAAAACGGTCAGAAAAAACAGCACAAGGGAATGCCGTCGCTTAAAGGATTAAAGCGCCTGGTTTCAATTGCAGAGCGTCTTCCGAACGGCCTGTTTTATATTCCGGTTGGCTTGCGTTGGATCGCTCTTTCCGTTCGCTACGGCAACTTCACGCTGCCCACGATTGCCAACCCCCTCATCGAAACCGGTGGTTTTTGGGGCGAATCGAAAAGCGCGACACTCTCCGATATCGGGAAAGATCAGCAACAATGGATGGCCGACTTTTTCGCCTTCGAACGAACCACCCGGTCGGTTGAAACCGACCTTCAGGAAATATTACAAAAAATGACCGCGGCCGGGCTCGAATTTCCGGTTGTAGCCAAACCCGATATTGGCTGGCAGGGTTTTGGGGTACGGCAAATATCTGACGAGAACGCCCTGGCCGACTACCTGGCTGCCTATCCGAAAAATGTACAATTGCTCATCCAGCGGCTGATTCCCTACGACGGAGAAGCCGGTATTTTCTACGCCCGAATGCCCAACGAACCGCATGGCCGGGTTTTTTCGCTCACTTTACGCTACTTCCCGTATGTGATTGGCGATGGAACCTCAAGCCTGAGCAAACTGATACAAAACAATCCACGAACCGGATTTAAATCCGAATATTATTTGGGTAAAAATCACAATCATCTGGGCCTGACCCACGAAAAGCTGGAGCAAATTCCGGCTGAAGGAGAGATGGTCAGGCTGGCATTTATCGGGAGCATTCGCATCGGGGGAATTTACCGCGATGCCCGCCACCTCATTACCCCCGAATTGACCAAACGGTTCGACGACATTGCCCGCAGCATTCCTGAATTTTACTACGGACGATTCGATGTCCGCTTTAAATCGACCGAATTGCTTAAATCGGCTGAAGATTTTTCAATCATCGAAATTAACGGAGCCGGCTCGGAGCCCATCCACGCCTGGGACCCAGAGGTTTCCTTCTTTAATCTGTACCGCGAACTTTTCAAAACACAAAGCCTGATGTTCCGGATTGCGGCTCAAAACCGGAAAAGAGGTTTCAAACCGGATGGATTCGTAAAATTTCTTCAGGCGGCAAAAAAACAGACCAAACTCATCAAGCGCTATCCACCGGCAGGTTAAATCTCAATAAATCAGGGAAAAGCAACGAAAAAACTTCAGGAAGTGCTTGCTTGCCCGACTTCTTTGTGCTCCATCGAAACTCTTTTCAACAGAAAAGAGTGGGCTATTCATTTTTTAATAATTTTACAGTTTGTTTTCCCAATTTGAAAAAACCGCAATGGACTTTAATTTTGTCGGAAAAACGATTTTAGTTGTTGAAGATGAGGAGATTAGTCGCTTCTTCTTTGAAAAAGCATTAAAGAAAACGAAAGCAAATCTTTTTTTCGTGAACGATGGAATTGACGCCGTTGAAATGATTGAGAAGAATACTGAAATTGACCTGGTTTTGATGGATGTCCAGTTACCTCGAATGAACGGCATCGAAGCCATGTTGAAAATCAAAGCATTGTATCCTGAACTTCCGGTTATTATTCAAACGGCTTTTGGGATGGACACAACCCGCGAACAAGCTCTGGAAAATGGTTGTGACGAATATATTACCAAGCCCATTAAAATTGAAACACTCCTGACCTTCCTGAACAGACACCTGCTCTACTGAAATTGAAGATTGCTGAATTCGTGTTTTTAAACGCTAATTCACTAACCAACTGGAGGATAGAAAGCATCTTTAAAATGCTCCAGATTATAACCCTGGCCATAGAAAACAATTGAAACCACATCAAAGCGGGTATCCAAATTCGAATTGTTTTCCTGAATATACGCTTCGGCCGCGTTGACCAAAAACCTGATTTTTTTGTTTGAAACGGCTTCCGACGGATGTTCGTACGAATCGCTTCCGCGTGATTTTACCTCAACAATAACCAGCTCGTTTCCGTCTTTTGCAACAATGTCAATTTCGAGATGGTGCGAGAACCAGTTCATGGCCAAAATCTCGTAGCCAATCGACCGCAGGTGTTCAGCGGCCAGTTCTTCGCCTTTTCGCCCCAATTCAAATGCCTTGCTCATGTCGTTTGCCTGATTAACCGGCCATTTTCGGCCACTTCAAGTTGATAGCGGCTGCCAAGCATGACCGATAAATTCTTCGGAAGATGCCCAACCGGGAAGTCGAAACAAACCGGGAATTGATAATCCTGAACGGCTTCCATAATAATTTCGCCGGAAGTTTTTCCGAACGGGCTGTCGTTGTCCTTCATTTCGGTGAACCCGCCAACCACCAATCCGGCCAGGTCGCGAAGCTGGCCCGACAGCCGGAGGTTTTGCATCATGCGGTCGAGGTGGTACAGGTATTCCGCCAAATCTTCAATCATCAAAATTTTTCCTGAAGTTTGGAGCTGCCACGGGGTCCCCTGCAAACTGTACATCAGCGAAAGGTTTCCGCCAACCAGTTCTCCTGAAGCAATTCCTGCACGGTTCAACGGATTTGCAGCAGATTCGATTTGCGACTTTCCGGAGGTAAGCAGTTCGATAAGGCTGAAAAAACTTTTGGTTGGCTTCTTGTTTTCAAGGAAAAATCCGGGCATTGCCCCGTGAATGGAAGCCATCCCCAGTTTATTGAAAACCGCATGAAAAACGGTCACGTCGCTAAAACCCACCAGCCATTTAGGAGTTTTCAGAAGTGGCAAATAATTAATTTTTTCGACGATGCGAACAGAACCGTAACCTCCACGGGCACAAACAATTGCCTTGGCCTTTGGGTCGTCGATGGCTTCCTGGAAGTCAGCCAGCCGCTGCTGGTCGGTTCCTGAGAATTGAAAATGTTTGTCGAAAACATGTTTGCCCACCAGCACCTCAAAACCCTCGTCCTGAAGCAGTTCAACTCCGGGAAGCACCTTTTCTTTTGGCACTTTCCCGGCCGGTGAAACAATGCGGATACGGTCGCCTGGCCGCAAATAAGCAGGAAAGATCATCAATTGGTGTTTTACTGATCAGGAATTGTGTTTATTTGTTTTTCAAAATATCCCTGATTTCGCTAAGCAAAACTTCTTCATTGGTTGGGGGCGGTGGGGCAGGAGCCTCGGCTGGCGCGTCTTCTTTCTTTTTCAGGCTGTTCATGGCTTTAATCATCATAAAAATGGCAAAAGCAACAATCAGAAAATCGACCGTAGTTTGGATAAAATTTCCGTAGTTGATGGCAACGGCCTGTGTGGTAACCTTTCCGGCGGCATCCATCACCGGATCCTTCAGGATTATTTTCAGGTCGGTAAACTTTACGCCACCGAGCAAAAGCCCGATTGGCGGCATAATTACATCGGCCACAATTGAGCTGACAATTTTCCCAAAAGCGCCGCCAATAATGATACCTACTGCCATATCGACGACGTTGCCGCGCATGGCAAAAGCCTTAAATTCAGTCATTAATTTCATCTGTTTAAGTTTTAAATTTGTTATAAATCAATTTGTTATAAAATTTCTCATTGCAAAACCGCCGGATTGAACTCACATGTTTTCGTTCATTGGCGCTGCCCGATCAACCGGGACAAGTTGTGAATGTCGTCAAACAGGTTCGTTTCATAGGTGTCTGGTTTTAATTTGTCAAGAGAAACTACCAGCGCCCGAACAATGTTCAGGAATAATAAAATTAGGTAAACTTCAAATATTTTTCAGGATTGAAAATAACATTTAGTTTCTTGGAAATCAAGTCGATTTCGAATTTATTATCGCCCAGGATTTCGCCATCGGCCTCGCCCGCAATGTTTTTAACTGAACTGATTGAAACTCGGCTTGCTGTATGTGTGGAAACCCGGTGATCTTTTACAAATTCGCCTGAATACAGGCCAGAAAGGTTGCTCAGTATCCCAAACAAACCAATTTTCCGGATAATGGTGACCTGGAAAAGCCCATTGTCGGGGATTGCACCGGGCGCCTGCATCATTCCGCCACCATTAAATTTGCCGATGCCGATGCTTACCGAAAAAATCAGTTCGTCGATCTCATGTTCGTCAATTACAATGCGGATTTTGCTGGTGCGATAATTTAGGAAGCTTGCAGCGAGGGCCTGCAGGTAAAGCGAAATTCCCTTTTTCCCTTTGTCTTTCAGCCGGTTGGACTTTTCGGCAACCATGGCATCGAACCCAAACCCGGCCATGTTTGCAAAATAGCTGATTGTTTGGGCTTCGTCACCGGTGAACGTAATTTTTCCAACATCCTGCCGCATGGTTGCACCGCGGCCGATAATCTGGACGGCTGCCTTGTAGGTATTTGGGATTCCGAAGGTTTTGATCCAGTCGTTGCCGGTTCCAACGGGGATCATGCCCAGGGTAATTTCTTCCGGATTACAGACGTTTTGCGAAAAGATTCCGTTCACGGCTTCGTTCAGTGTCCCGTCGCCCCCGGCAACGATCAATTTCCGGTATCCTTTTTCAATAGCCTGAATGGTAAGCAGGATGGTGTGTTTTGGATATTCAGAGACCGCCATTTTGAAACTAAATTCCTTTTTTTTAAGCAGTTTCCGTATTTCTGCCTGGTCTTTTTCGCCACGGCCCGATCCGGCATGTGGATTTAGTATGACAAACCATTGTTTTTGAGGTAAGTTTCCCATGAAGTTAGGCCCTTAAGTTTCAAGAATAAATAAATGTCGCATTTCAGTTTCGTTGTTTTATTGACTCACCCCAAGCTCGCAGCGCTCGCTTTTCCCCTCTCTACAAGTAGAGAGGGGGGACGTCCGCAAGCGGACGTGGGGTGAGTCAAGGATAAAATACGACATTAAATTGTTTCACTTACTTAGAATCAGGCTATCAAGATAAATAAAAAAGTATTCTGAAAAAAGACCAGAATAATCAACCGGGAACAAGAAACAGGAACAGTCATTCGGAAAGTTGTTTTTGCCGTTTTTCAATGAACCTCGAATGTCTTCATTTAGGAAAAGGAAACGGGCCGTTTTTCAATCAATCCGGAGCATTTGTTAAAGCAACAATTCGGCCAGTTCATCCACCGAACCAACCAGAAAGTCAGGGTTGCAGCTTTTTAATGTTTCCGGAGTTCCAAAACCATAGGTAACGGCAATGCCTGAAATTTCGTTTTCCCGGGCGCCAATCAGGTCGTAATGCGTATCGCCAACCATCGCAACCGATGATGATGCCTGAATCCGGGCCCGTTCCATCAGTTTGCCGATCAACTGGCCTTTTCCGGAGTGAGCGCCGGAAGCTTCGGCCCCAATCAGGCCGTCGAGGTACCGGTCGAAACCAAAATGCCGGATGATCATTTTGGCGTATTTTTCGAGCTTTGAAGTCACCACGTAAATGCGCTTTCCGGAGAGGTGCAATTCTTCCAGAAGTTCGGTAATTCCGTCATAAGGTTCGTTTTCGTATAATCCTTTTTCGCCAAAATATATCCTGAAATGCTCTACGGCCAACTGCGTGTCGTGTTCGTTCAGGCCAAAAAGGTTTTTAAATCCTTCCTGAAGAGGCGGGCCAACAAATCGTTCTAGGATTTCGTCGCGGTAGCCGTCGATTTGCATTTGCCGGAGCGCATATTTCAGCGAATTGCCAATACCGAGCCGGGGATTGGTCAGCGTTCCGTCGAGGTCGAAAAGGATGTGCGTGAAAGACATAAACAGTTTAAAGTCTGATAACTATTCTTCCGGGTTCAGGTTGATCCAGACCCGTTTTTTGGTGCGGCTGGCGGCTTTGGCTTTTTCTTCGAGCAAGTCGTAACCGGCTTTTTGGCTTTTTACAAATTCGGTAAAAGCTTCTTCCGAATGCCATTCGTCGATCACCAGGAATACTCCATCGCCTTCGCCGCTTTCAAGAACATCAGTTCCTTGATATTCAGTCGATTTGCTGAAGAATTTCACCCAGTCGCCTTTCGGATCGTAAAACTTTTCAAATTTTTCGCGTTCCTTGAATTTCACTTTCAACTCCCAAATCACCTGAAACATGGCCTATAAAATTTAAGCGCGTAAAGATGAGGAAAAAGAAATTCAGAATCAACAGTAGTTGCTTTAGCGTGGATTCAAACCTGATTGGCAAATCCGTTGGTTGCAGGCTATCACAAAAAAAATGTCAGGGTTTCCTTCAAAGAAAAGCCCTGACATTGGGAGCAAACAGGCGCTATGCCCTTTGCCCGGAATTTTTATTAAGCCGCCTAGAGTTGTTTAAAGAAGAATACTTCCCCTTCGGGATTAACCTGCAAAACAATATTCTTTTTGTCTTTCGAGAGTTCAACAAAATAGTTGTCGGCATCGTCAAATTGAGTGTCGTACATAATCATATCCGTTTCGTTTGCTTCGTTGTCATCAAAAAACACGACTTTCCCAATGGTAAAATCTTTGTACCTGGTTTTAATTTCTTTCTGGGCTTTAGGTGGTATAACCGAAAAAGTTGTCATGGAAGTTGTCCCAACCAGCTTTGAATCAGAATCATAATAAGCTTTCATTTGTTTTCCGCCTTTGGTGAAAACGGCTTCATCGTAAAAAATATCTCTTTTCCATTGTACATTTGGCACATTGCCAAAATCAACAATAAAAGCATTTTTGGACATGTCGCTTACATAATTTCCATCAAGTTTCCTTAATTCCTTTCGTTCGGCCCTGACTTCTTTTTTTTCTCCTTTAATTTCCGATTTTACGGCATTCTTATTTACTACCTGGGCTGGCAATTGAATAAATGCCAGGATTAAAAAGGCAGACAGCGATAACATTGCTAACTTTTTCATGATTGAATTTTTTACGGATTAATACTTTTAAAATTTTAAAAATAGGACAATCGAAGTCTAAATAAGTTTACTGACAGCCAGAGTTTTAACAAAATTTAAACCTTCGACCTGGTTATGAAAAATTAACAATTAAACAAAAGAATTCGCTGGATATATTTGCCGCGTAGTTGCGAATGGAATCCTTGATAGAAGAAATGGACCCCTGAAATGAGGTATTTTCTGGTTGGGTCTTTGAATTCAGAACCCTTTTTTTCAAGGCCAGTTAAACTCCCGGAATGTTGATTCCTTTAATTTTCCTATAAAGATCGAGCGCGTATAAGTCGGTCATTCCGGAAACAAAATCAACCACAGCCAATACTTTTTCGTAGGTGGTGGCATGTTCGCCGCCGTACTGGCCCGGGATAAGCTGAAGCATTTTTCTCGAAATTCCTTCTTTCGGATTTAGTATCGCTTCAATAAAAACCTCGAGCAAGGTGCCGATAATCTGGTATCCCGAAATCTCGATTTCAACAACCGAGCGGTCGTTGTAAATGTTCCGGACGCTGACCTCCTTGATTGTTTTTATGGCGGCGAGCGAACCCGCGGGAACCTGATCGATCAGCGCTTTTTGGAAACTTCCGGAAAGAATTTCATCCTGTTTCGCCCAAAAAACATCGACACATTGTTTCACCAGTTTGCCAATTACACTGGCCCGCAGGTAGGCAATCTGTTCGTTCGGGTCAGAAACCAGGTTCAGGGTTTCGTT
>JBBIHV010000044.1:0-8387 GCA_037446835.1 Sunxiuqinia sp.
TTACGCACAGATGTTCTCACGGGATTTGTGTTAAACTTCAGTTCACCGGCGCCCAAATCTAAAGGTACGCCACCGAAGGTTTGTACCAGCAAAAAGTAATCGAAAGCACGGAAGAATCTGGCTTCGGCAATCAGTGAATTTGATATGGTATCCGCAGTTCCGGCCTTAATGACATTTACTGCACTGGCATTTTCAATGATTCCGCTGGATGTGTTGATGTTAGGAAAAACTGTTCCCCACAATACATCTGAACGGCTACTTGCTGGAGTAACCGACCCCACTCCGGAATTATCCATATCCTTAAAGTTTGCATCAGCACTCTGCGCGTATGTTGCTTCATCAGTACCGGTTTGGCATGTATTATAATAGTAGGCCTGTCCGTATAGGTTGCGTAGGTTGGAGTACAGCGAAGTTACTCCTCCAACAACACCTGCTTGTGTTTTGAAAAAGTCGGGTGTATAAATACTACGTGGTTGTTCAATCAGTATATCTTTGGAGCATCCCACCAGAACAATCGTTAAAACGATTGTTCCTATTAAAGTTTTTATATTTATTTGTCTCATGATTATGTTCTTTAAATATTTTTTTAAAATGACAGATTAAGACCAATCAAGTAGTTATGAGTTGAAGGCGTGTTGAACCCTACAGTCAGAATACGGTGCTGGTAAGAATTTACTGCCGAATTAGCATCTCCGTATGAGTTGGTTTCAGGATCCATCCCTGATTGATTGTGGTAAGAAGAGAACAATATCAATGGGTTCTGTACAGTTCCATAAATCCGAAGTCTTTCAAAACCGGCATTTTTAATCCATTTTTGCTTGAAATTATACCCAAGTGTGATGGTGCGTATCTTTACATAGGTTGCATTGAAGTAGCCCAGGGTTCCACCATACTTTGGATTATCGCCGCTTAATGGACCGGCAGGATTTGGAAAACTGGCGCCGGTGTTATCAGGTGTCCAGTAGTCAACTTTAATGTTTCCCCTGCGACCGGTCAGCAAATCGAGGTAACCGGCAGATCCGTAAAGGGTACTGATGAGGGTACCGCCTGACTGGAAGCTACCAACAAGGCTCAATTCAAATCCTTTATATTCAACGCGAGAGTTGAATCCACCCCTGAAATTGGGATCCAGATCCATAATTTGACGGTCGTTGGCACCAATTGCCCTTGTAGGGGAACCATCAGCATTGTAAGTGCCGGTATATTGAACTTTAATCATACCGACTTTTCCGCCTGGTTCTAAGGTTTGCAAATATTGATAATCAGCATCAGTCGCATTCCACAGTCCTATTTTTTTATAATCGTAAACATTATTAAGGGAATGACCTACAAACCACGAATTCCCTACGTCTTGTGTTTGTCCTGAAGCAAGTGCTGTCAGGGTATTTTTGTTCGTATATAGGTTTACTCCGGCTTCCCATGTCCAGCCGTTTTTATTGTCCAATATCACGCCGTTCAGTGAAAATTCCAATCCTTTGTTTTGAGTTGAACCAACATTGGCGGTGTAACTGCCAACGCCCGCTGTGCTGGGCAGATTAACACTCATAAGAAGGTCTTTGGTATTCGTGATATAATATTCTACTGTACCTGACAAGCGATTCTTCAGGAGAGAAAAATCCAGCGCAATGTTGTCGGTATTTGAATATTCCCATCCTAAACCAGGGTTTGGCAATGTTGACACATTGTACCCCGTGGCGTATGTAGTGCCAAAGTTGTAGGGTGCTGTGTTTAAAAGTCCTAGTGTAGCATAAGGGGCAACCGATTGGTTGGAGGTTTGTCCATAACCTGCACGCAATTTCAGTGCATCGATCACGGAGATATCTTTCATAAACGATTCTTTCATAATATTCCATCCAACAGATATAGCTGGATAACTGTGCCATTTATGACCGGGGGCCAGCCTCGACGAACCATCGGAACGGAACGTAGCGCTTATCATATAACGATCATCGTAGGAATACATTACACGTCCCATCCACGACTCCAATCCGCTCACATAATAGGCCTGATTATTAGGATTAACCGTAATATCGGCTGCGGCTGCCTGTCCTAGGTTATAGAACTGGAAGGCGTCGGCCGGGATATTTTTTGCAGCCACATTCGAACTGTTATACATGGTTTGGTCGGCAGAGTACATTGCCACAGCGTTCACTCTGTGTTTCTGGTCAAAAGTGCGGTCGAAGGTCAACAGGTTTTCAATTGTCCAGTGAGTTGTAAGCGAGTTTGTGATACTTGCAGTCGAGGGGTTATCAGGAGTTGTACTGAAGACACCTACTCCGGTGTAGTTGCCTCCATTGCTCATGCGGAAGTCAGCGCCAAGGTTGGCGCGATATTTTAAGCCCTCAACTCCCGGAATTTTTACTTCGCCGTAGAAAGAGTTATAGGAACCGAATGCTTTGGTTTGGTCTTTCCATTTATCTCCCAAATTATCCAGCCCGCTCTTCGAATATACATACTGATTATCTAACGGCATTTGTACCGTTCTTTTCAATGAGCCATCAGTATTATATGGATTAGCAATAGGCGACATACTCAATACACCATACAACCCTAAGCTTGCACCATCAGTAATGTTAAAGTTGTTGTTTGTGGTGAAACCGAGGCGAATGAATTTGCCTACTTCCTGATCAACAGAAGCACGGATAGAATAACGGATGTAGTCAGAGCCAGGTATTACGGCTTCATCTTTGTAGTAGCCCGCGCCAAACTTGTAGCTACCTTTTTGTGTACCACCCGTCAGGCTTAGGTCGTGGTTTGTTTCTATACCGGTTCTATAAAACATTGCCTGCCAATTGGTATTTACATCATTCGATTCATCCAAACCATTCGTTGTATAAATATTGGCGGCCTGACGGAGGGCCACAAATTCAGTTCCGTTCATCATCGGGTAATAAATTGCATTTTTCACTCCAGAATACCCGTTGTAATGAACCTGTAGTTTTTCTCCTTTTGTGCCTTTGTTGGATGTTATCAATATAACGCCGTTGGCGCCACGCGATCCGTAAATGGCAGTTGCCGAGGCATCCTTCAAAATATCAACGCTTTTAATGTCGTCTGGGCTAATGTCGCTGAGAGACCCGGCAAAGGGAATTCCGTCGAGTACCACCAAAGGGTCGTTGCTTGCAGTCAGCGAACGTGTACCACGAATACGGATTTGCAATGTGGCGCCGGGTTTTGAATCGGTTTGCTCCATATCAACACCAGCAACACGTCCCTGAAGGGCTTGTGTAACATTAGGCGATGGCACTTCGCGCATCACATCTCCTTTTACTGAAGCAACCGATCCGGTGATGGCTTCTTTCCGTTGGGTACCATACCCAATCGCAACGACTTCGTCAATTCCGATGGTTTCTTCTTCAAGGGTAACATTAATCGCTGCTTTACCTTCAACAACTATTTCTTTTGACTTCATTCCAACAAAAGAAAACATTAAGGTTGCATTTTCAGGGACATCTAAAATTGAATAATTTCCATCGACATCCGAGATTGTTCCATTGGATGTGCCTTTTATCACAACGGAGACTCCGGGCAGGGGACTCCCTGAAGAGTCGGATATTTTACCAGAAACTTTGTGTGATTGTTGTACGGCTGGCTCACCAACCGGAGTAAGAATAATGTGCCGGTCGCGGATTATCGCGTTTACTTTCCCTTCGCCAAATAGTTTGTTAAGTATAACGTCCACTTTTTCATTCTGAACGTTTATGTCAACTTTGCGTTGAACATCAATTAGTTCGCTGTTGTATAGAAAATAAAATTCACTTTGCTCTTCAATCTGAAAAAGTACATCTTTTATGGTGGTATTTTTCAGATTCAGAGATAAACGGGTAGATTGCGAGTAGCTGGCTCCTGCCAAGACCTGAAATCCACTGATCAGAATTAGGAATAGAGAGATTCGCATAGCCCTAAAAATTTTTATGTGCCCGGAATTTACCCGACACAATGAATTCATCTTTTTTTTCATAGATTTGAATGTTTAAATTAGTAACGATAATTTATCCTGCCCGATTCGGGCAACCAGAAAGGAGGTGTTGACGCACTTCCTTTCTTCGTTTAATTCAGTTCGTTTTTCATAGGCACTTTTTTATTTTTGCTGGTTATTATCACTTTTGCTTTACTCTGTTTTTGGTTTGTTTTATCGAGTTTGGCAGGGATATAATTGATTTTTATTGGTGACGATAAGCATAATAGTTCAAGTACCTGATGTAAAGGCTCATTTTCGAAAGTAGTGGTAATTCGATAGCTTAAAATTTTGGGATCGTTAATTTTTACTTCAACCCCAAACCAACGTTCAAGCTCTATGGCCACCTCAGGCATCGGGCAATCATCGAAAACAAGCTTTCCTGAATGCCAGGCAATATATTTGCCGATGTCTTCGGTACTGATTCGGGTTTGGTTGGTTGCTTTGTCAATAACAGCCCTTTCTCCAGGAGACATGATTAATTCTTTTCCAGCTTTAGCTCCTTTTGTTGTCAAGCTTACTTTACCCTCAGCAAGGACCACTTCTATGGTGGAATCAATATTGAAAGCCTTGACGTTAAAATGCGTGCCAAGTACGGTTACATTAACTTTCCCGGATTCAACCTGAAATGGTCGGCTAAAATCCTTTTTAACTTCAAAATAAGCTTCCCCAATAAGTCTTACATTTCGGTTTTTTGAATCAAAAGGAACTTTAAACTTGATTGTGCTTTCAGCATTCAACCAAACTTTAGACCCGTCGGGCAACTCAATTTGAGATCGCACTCCGGGAGGACTGGTAATTTCCTGCAGTGCGAATTGCATGTTAGCTGTTGGACTTTTGGGTTGTTTAAACTTCCATACAGAGGCAATTAGCAAAGGAATAAAAAGAATGGCGGCAACACGGGTAAGGACATTCAAAACACGAAGCGTATTTCCTCCTTTGCTGATCCGTTTTTCTACAATCGAATATGCTTTCAGGCTATCGATGGTTTCAACTTCAGAAACAATCCTGCCAGCTTGGGCGATTTGTTCTTCCAAGTCCTGTCCACCCCTCTCGACAACCAGGTTTTGTATTATTTGATTATATTGATCGTTGTTTGTCATCTTTGTCTTTACTGAATATTCTCAAAACTGCATTAAATACAATTGAAACCGGAAACACACGTATGGGAACCCGGAAAAAATTAAATGATTTTTGATTCAGGACACAGAAAATCGAAAGCAGCACTGTTGCAGCACAGATGGAATTTTGAAAAAGGAAATGCCGGTATAGTTAGATTCCAAATAACAAAAGCAATCCTACATAATCTTTGAGTTCAATGCGCAACATTTTCAGTGCCTTGCTGATCTGGGCTTCTACCGTTCGTTTCGAGATATTCAGCGCTGTGGCAATTTCCTCGTTTTTCAGCCCACGGATGCGGCTCATGATAAAAACTTCACGGCATTTTTCAGGAAGGAGGTTTATTCCGTTTTTTATTTTTTCCTGAAGTTCGGAGGCAATATACAAGTCGGGATCGTAAGCTAAATGGCGTTTGGAAAGTTCAGTCACCTCAGTCAGATACCTTTCTTCAATTTTCCTGTGTTTTAGAAAATTAAGGCTTCCATTTTTTACTGAAGAAAAAAAATAGTTTTTCAGCGAATCGGCAGGGATCAATTGCTGATGTTTCTGCCAAACCCTTACAAAAAAATCCTGAACAATCTCTTCGGCTTCAGCTCGGTCGGCAGTAAACTGAGATGAATACATCACCAATCCGGGATAATAGTAGTGGAACAGCAGTTCAAAAGCTGTTTGGTCGCCATTTTTGAAACGAACAATCAACTCCTTTTCCTGAATTCCTCTTATTGTTTGCATACACACAAATGTAAAAATAATTTGCTATCGAAGTTTTAAACTAACCCGGGAGGCCAGAACCAAACAGAAAATGCACAGTCCCAGAAAAAATGGAAGTTGAAAGCAGTTGAGCAGCCCGAAAATAAAGGTGAACAGAATCTTTTCTGCCAAAAAATACATCAACTTAAAAGATGGGGTACTTCATTTACAACGAAATATGCTTCCCAAAGAACAAAATCAGTAAAATAATTGCCCCGTCCTAAAAAACGATTTGGATTTTAGGACGGGGCATCAGTTTTCGCCCACCTTAAACAGGATTTCCGCAGAAAACCAGTGGTAATTGAAACCACCAATCTTTTTACTTTTGTTGATTCCTGATTTCAAGTCACGATTTGTTTCATCTCCTGACAGGTGTTTTTACATACTTCAAAAACTTTGTGGCCCAGGGTATAAAATATTTGAAGTTCGGGGCATCGGTGTGCCCGCCATCATGCTGGCGCCAAGCAAGCTCGCCATCGAGTAAACCTGAATTAACGGGAGGCATTTTTTCTGTTAAGTAATCGTTGGAAACGCCCAGATCTTTTGCCCCCAATAACTTAAACACAGTCCCAGCCGCTATCGTGGCCATATAACTACCTTGATGATCGAGCCATTTGGCATCGCCTTTTTCAGGAATACCATAGCTGATAAAGGTCAGGCGCGGAGCACAAAGGGCAATCAGTTCATGAGAATCAACTGGTAGATCACACCCTGTTTTGCTGCCAAAACTTGCTTCTGATGCCCCATATTTCATATAGTTTCCTGCCATCCAATAATATTCGCCACCGGTAAGGCTTTCCACTGCTTCTCCAAAGTTACGGCGATGGAGTGTGGCTCCGCCTTTTCCTGAAGAGCCAATCAATCCGACGGCAAAGCGGGGTTCAAAAGCAAGAGTGAGCAAGGCCGCTTTTCCATATCGCGACACGCCTTCAATGCCCACTTTTTTGGCATCTACCAAATTATCTGTTTCGAGGTAATCCAACCCACGGGCAGCGCCCCAGGCCCAGGCGCGAAGTGCGCCCCAGTCATCCGGCTTGCGTGGTTGACCTTTATTTACCAATCCAATAATACCTCTGGTGATGCCGGCGCCATTATCTGCCTGAATGCTATTGGGGTCAATTGTTGCATAGCCCCAGCCAGCGGCCAGCAACTGTTCAGTCGGAGAAGGATCGCCTTCAGGTTTAGGCGCGAAGAAATTTGGCCCAGCTAATCTGGTGACCGGCATGTAAGCAGGATATTTTTCAAAGATCGCCTTTAAGTCGGGGTTGCTTTTTATCATCATTTCCTTAAAGGCGTCATTCAGTTTTTCCATGTCATCAGGAGAAGGTTGCGCAGGCGAAGGGAACGACGGACGTCCTCCAAACATTATCAATACTGGCACGGGGCCCTTTACGTTCGTGGGCACCACCAGCATCATGTTAATATCTACATTGATCAACGGATATTCACTGTTGTCAACATGCCCGATCAATTGTTTGGCAATTACCGGGGTCCAGCCGACAAATTCACGGTCGGTGATTTTAACCGTCCATTTTACATTTGGTATATTTTTGGGAAGACGTCCATATACTTCCCTTTCCATATCTTCTGCAATTTCAGGGCGGCGCTGTTTCCACCACATTTCGGCAGTGGTCACTTTTTTGCCGCTTTTAGTTGTAAGGATGTCGGGCAACTGAGGACAAGGATTGGCCAACGATTCATCGGTATTGGCATGGTTCGGGTCAGATTCATTGCCACTTGGCCCTGGCCTGAGCGCTTTTATGCCCAACTGCTGCATCATGTTATCATGATCCTGCTGTGCTGTAAACGTTACAATCTTCGGATACTTGCTGCTGTCGATTTTTGCCTCTTGTGCCATTACGGCATGGACAAAACAACCTGCCAATAAAAAAAATATTAACTTCTTCATTTGACTGTTTAGTTAGAGTTGATTAGTGATTCCTATTATGAAAATTTTACACGTCGAAAAACTGTTTCCCGAGAAAAGATTGAATCGGGCTTGGCTACTTTTAATTGCCACACCAAAAAATGGACGCGAGTAAAAGTAAAAATTATAGTTGACAGCCGATATTTAACCGGCAAATAAAGTTTTCTGAAGGGGTAGAAATCAGGAAAACAGCCTGGCAACACTTTACGGATAGACCGGTCATTCCCAAACCTCAAATTGACCCCGAGAATGTCAATCCGTTTGGGCTGGAGTTCAATGAGGCCAATCTTTTTTTGAACAATTTTGATAATTTAATGTACTTTTGAATTCCAAGGAAAATCAAATTCCGAAAATTCTAAAAACTTATAAAGGAGGGCTTAAAATGGATCATGTTGATACGGTATCAACAGATGTGCTGATAATCGGAGGTGGACCATCTGGCTTAGCTGCGGCAATTCATTTAGCGGATACATTTAAACAAAAAGGCCAGGACCAACGAATATTGCTCATCGAAAAAGGAAGTTCAATCGGTGCACACATCTTGTCGGGCGCAGTAATTAAACCTGAAGTTTTTAAAGAATTATTGCCTGAAGTGGAACTCTCGGAGATTCCTTTCAATGCTAAAGTAACGAA
>JBBIHV010000044.1:8487-24647 GCA_037446835.1 Sunxiuqinia sp.
ACCATTTTTGCTGAAGGGACACGGGGCAGTCTGGCCAAAATGCTGATTGAAAAGTTCAACCTTGACAAAGACAGTAACGCACAGATTTATTCGTTAGGTTGCAAGGAACTGTGGTCTGTTCCGCAAGGAAATATTGAGGCCGGAGAGATATACCACACCATGGGCTACCCGCTTAACAACGATGAATTTGGAGGAGGCTTCATTTACGGATTGAATGACAATAAAGTAGCTGTGGGCATTGTCGTTGGGCTCGACTACAAAGACCCGTCTTTCGATGTTCACGATGCCATGCAGGTATGGAAAACCACTGGTTTTGTTTCCCAGATTTTAAAGGGTGGCAAATTGGTGGAATATGGCGCCAAAACCCTTCCTGAAGGAGGTTATTATGCCATTCCGAAACTGTATGTCGATAATGCGCTGATTGTTGGCGACAGCGCTGGCTTGGTAACGATGCCTGCCCTGAAAGGTGTACATTTGGCAATCAAATCCGGAATGCTGGCTGCGCAAACCGCCGCCAATGCCTTGTTAAACAACGACACTTCCGAAAAAAGCCTTCAGCAATACAAGACGCTGATAAATAATAGTTTGATTTACAAAGACATGTACCCGGTCCGGAATTTCAGGCAAGGGTTCGCAAACGGATTGATTGCCGGAGGGTTCCAATTCGGAACTCAGTTAATCACCGGTGGTGCAGGATTTTTTGGCAGGCTGAGGTCTCATCCTGACTATCAGACCACACAAAAACTGAGCGATTATAAAAAGAAACTTTTCAAAGAGCGATTTAAAGGCAAACTGGAGTTCGACAAAGTGCTGACATTCGATAAAGCAACCGACATCTATCATTCAGGAGTTTACCACGACGAGCAACAGGTTGTGCATCTTCACATTAAAAATCAGGATAAATTTAATGCTGTCAACATCGAACAATACGGCGCTCCTGAACAGTTTTTCTGCTCGTCGGAAGTTTACGAGCTTCACATCAACAAGGACGGAAAAAAAGAGCTTCGCATTCATGCAGAAAATTGCATGCACTGCAAAACCTGCGACATCAAATCGCCTGGCGACGGGATTACATGGGTGGTACCCAATGGTGGCAACGGTCCTGATTTTCAAAATATGTAACAATTATAAAGGTAACAATGGCTTTAACAATCATAAGTTTAATAAAACAAGTTCCTCTCCCAACCGAAATGCGGATGGGCGAAGATGGGTTGATGGACCGGACCAAAGCAAAATCGATTATCAATATCGATTGCACATTCGGGCTGGAAGCAGGCTTACAGCTTAAAAAACAGAATCCTGACGCACGGTTAATCGTTTGCTCAATGGGCCCGGGATCGTTTGAAGTAGCACTCCGGACTGCCATTTCAATGGGATACGACGAAGCTTATCTTTTGTCCGACCGCAAATTAGGTGGCAGCGATACGTATGCAACGGGTCTGGCCATTGCAACCATGCTGAAACACCTCGGATTTAGCAAAGATTCAAAAGAACCCTATATTATTCTGGCCGGACGTCAAACCAGCGATGGTGACACGGCTCACGTTCCTTCGCAAGTTGCCGAAAACATTGGAATTCCTCAGGCCACTTTTGTCGAAAGTGTCAAGTCTGACGGTTCAGGAAATGTAATCGCAAAACGGATCATCGAAGGCGGATACCAGATGATGAAACTGCCTATGCCTTGTGTGATTTCATTGACTCCAACCGGAATTCCTCCGCGCAAACCTTCATTAAGCGGAGCCATTAAAGCCCGAAACCTGAAAATCGCTACTTTTGGAATTGACGATATTGGCCTGGGAACCGAGAAAATCGGGATCAACGGATCGCCAACGATTGTGGCAAAAGTCATTAATATTGTAAGCGAACGTCCGCCAATCACGATGTCCGAAGGTCATAACGAAGCTTCTTTGGTTGACAGTTTAATCGCGAACCTGAGAAAGGGCGGAAATGTTTTGTTGAAAAAGGAGGCCGAGGCTAAAAAAGATACCGAACGTCCTGATTTTCCTGAAAAAGACTTCAGGGATGGGGCAAGTGGAATCCTGACCTGGGCTGAAGTAACCAACGGAAATGTATCCAGGCCTTCGCTTGAGCTGCTGACTCCGGCCCGAAACCTGGCCAACCAGTTGGGAAACAACACCAAAGTAATGACCTTAATGATCGGGAAAAATGTACAGCATCTGGCTCAAACTCTGATTGAACATGGTTCGGATGAGGTAATTGTTGTTGAAGATGACAAGCTCGAAGAATATCTTGTACTTCCATTTTCATCCATTTTCGAACAAGTCATCAAGGTTCGGAAACCTGAAATTGCACTTTTTGCTGCAACCACATCAGGACGGGAATTAGCTCCCCGGATTGGCATGAAAACCGATAGCGGAGTCACCGCAGACTGCACTGGTCTTGAAATCGGTGAGTACGTCGATCGGAAAGAAAAAGTGATTTACACGCCCATTCTTGAATCGCGCCGCCCGACTTATGGCGAAAGCAAGCTGGCCACCATTTTGGGCTTTGTTTGTCCACAAATTTCAACCGCCCGCGCCGGTACATTCGAAGTTCCGGAACGGGTCGAAGGAAGACAAGGAATTGTTTCAAGTTTCAAGCCTGTTTTAAAAGACCATGATTTTGTGGTTGAAATCCTGAAAACGGTTCGGGGCGGTGGTGGATTGCAGAACCTTTTCGAGGCCGACATCATCATTTCCGGAGGAAGAGGTACTACAAACGATAATTTAGGTCTGATAAAATCGCTTGCCGAAGCCTTAAAAAGCCAGGGAGTGAATGCCGAATGGTCGTGCAGCCGCCCGGTTGTTGACGAAGGCGTGGCCGAATATGCGCGTCAGGTCGGCCAAACAGGCAAGACTATCCGCCCCAAAGTTTACATTGCAGTTGGTATTTCGGGAGCCATTCAGCACATTGCCGGGATGAAAGAATCTGAACGGATAATTGCCATCGACCACAACCCTAAAGCGAACATCTTCCACAATGCCGACTTTGGTATTTTGGGTGAATATCAGGATATTTTGCCTGAATTGATTGAGCGTGTCAAAGCCGGATTCACCTTCGGGATTGAGCCGAAAAAGTAAATCTGATCAACTGAAGGCTATTCATCTTTCGCCTTTGAATTTCTCAGCTTCAGGAAAAGATACACCGGAATACCTGAAAGAATGAGGATCATGCCAATGGCTGCTTCGCGTGGCCGGGTCACAATGGTATTGAAAAACAAGCCGATACAAAAGAGGATAAAAATGGCCGGCACAACCGGATACCCCCACACTTTGTAGGGCCGGTGCGCATCGGGCATCTTCCGGCGCAAAATAAAGACACCCAGCGAGGTGGCTCCATAAAATATGAAAACTGCAAAAATAATCATGTCGGTCAGCTGGTCGAAAGTTCCGGACAAAACCAGCACCGAAGCCCAGATTCCCTGCCACAACAACGAGTTTCCGGGAACATTGGTCTTGTTCAATTTTCCAATTCCTGAAAAGAAGAGCCGTTCGCGGGCCATCGCATAATAAGGGCGGGCACCTGTAAGGATACTGGCATTGGTACAGCCCAGCGTGGTAAGCAAGATGAGCAACGAAATGAACAGAACCCCGCCTGTTCCCCAGAAACTCCTGACCGCCTCAACGGCAGCGATCTGATTGCCAGCCGCATGAACCTGCTCCAACTGCGGAATCGACAACAGAGTCAAGTAAGTCACATTAACCAGCAGATAAATAAAGATGATCACAAAGGTTCCGATGACGATTCCTTTGGGGATGTTTCGGGTTGGGTCTTTAACTTCTCCGCCGATAAATCCGACAGAAACCCATCCCTGGTATGCCCAGAATGCCGCCAGCATGGCCGTGTAAAAAGAAGAAAGCGTGACTGTTCCTGCAGTCAGATCATTCAAATTCAGAAAATTGGCAGGTCTGGAAACATGACTTGTTAATCCAAAGAAAACAATTACTAAAAGTCCGGTAAAAACCATGATCAAAATGGCTTTACTCACACCGGCACCGCTTTTTAATCCTGAAATGTTGAGCGAGGTCAAAAGTAAAATCAACAGAATGGCGGTCAACTTGACCCCGAAATCCTGAAAAGGGAAGAAAACACCTCCAATGGTAAAATGTTGCAGGGAAGGAAGGATTTCCGGAATGGGGATGATGCTGTTGAGCGATTGGGCAAAAACATAAGCCAAAGAAGAAATGGTTGCGGTCTGAATGACGGTAAACAACGACCAGCCGTATAAAAACGCGAAAAAACGGTTGTAAATTTTTTTGAAATACACAAAATCGCCGCCTGTATCGGCCAGTAAACCGGCAACTTCGGCATTGCTCAATGCACCAAAAAGGGTGATGATCCCTCCGACAATCCATGCCGCAAGTATCCAAACCGAAGAGTGGAGTTCAGCCGCCATCGGTGCAATTTTTTTATACACCCCTGAACCAATGATGTTTGCAACCACGAAAATGATGACATACCCCAGTCCGAGCGTCCTGACCAAATTCCTTTGATTACCCATGGTGAAGAATTTGAAAATGAATGAAGTTCCGAAAATAAGAAATAAATTAGGTTTTGGATGGCTAAAAATTTGTCCCCAATTAAATACCAGATCATTGTCTTATCTTTAGCCCTTCAAAAAAATTAAAATTCAGGAGATCTTTTTTCTGGTTTTTCCGGAATCAGGATTTCTTTTGGTAACTTTTGAAACCA
Source organism: Sunxiuqinia sp. (assembly GCA_037446835.1). GTDB lineage: Bacteria > Bacteroidota > Bacteroidia > Bacteroidales > Prolixibacteraceae > Aquipluma. Next base: position 13,180 of record JBBIHV010000044.1, read on the forward strand.
TGATTGAAAATTCACCAACAATTGAAACGGCTGTTTTAGTCGGCCTTATTACCCAAAACCAGGATGAAAATCAGGCAAAAGAATATCTGGAGGAACTGGAATTTTTGGCCGATACTGCTGGCGCGGAGGTGAAAAAACACTTTTTGCAACGCCTGGATCTTCCGAACCATGCCACCTTTGTTGGATCGGGTAAACTGGAAGAAATCGGCGAATACATAAAGGCCCACGAAATCGGAACGGTTATTTTTGATGATGACCTCAGCCCTACTCAACTCCGAAACATCGAGAAAGCATTGGAATGCAAGGTTTTAGACCGCACTTTTCTGATTCTGGATATTTTTGCAAAACGGGCTCAAACGGCTCACGCCAAAACTCAGGTCGAACTGGCTCAATACCAATACATGTTGCCACGGCTCACCCGGTTGTGGACCCACCTCGAACGTCAGCGCGGGGGTATCGGGATGCGCGGCCCGGGAGAATCTCAGATTGAGACCGACCGCCGGATTATTCTCGATAAAATTGCCCTGTTGAAAGAGCAACTGATAAAAATTGACAAACAGAAAGCCACCCAACGCAAAAACCGAGGGAGGATGGTCCGGGTAGCTTTAGTCGGGTACACCAATGTGGGCAAATCGACCATGATGAACCTGCTCTGCAAATCGGATGTTTTTGCCGAAAACAAACTTTTTGCCACCCTCGACACCACCGTCAGGAAAATGGTTGTCGGAAACCTGCCCTTTCTGTTGGCCGACACCGTCGGGTTTATCCGGAAATTGCCTCACGGACTGGTCGAATCGTTTAAATCGACGCTGGATGAGGTGCGCGAATCAGACATCCTGATGCACATCATAGACATTTCGCACCAGGGTTTTGAAGAGCAAATTGAAGTGGTGAACCGAACCCTCACCGAAATTAATGCCGGCGACAAACCGACCATTTATGTGTTCAACAAAATTGATGCTTTCACTTTTGTCGAGAAACATCAGGACGATTTAAGCCCAAGAACCAAACGCAATGTTTCGCTGGAAGAATGGGAAAGTAGCTGGATGTCGAAAAACAATACGCCGTCGCTGTTTGTTTCGGCGCGAACGAAAGAAAACATTGAAAAGCTAAAAAGGACTCTGTATGAAGAAGTTAAAAAAATTCACATTACACGCTTTCCGTACAACGACTTCCTTTATGATGAAAACTGGACCATTAAAATAGAAAACCAGGAATAAGGAAATAGGAAAAAGTCATTGGTCATCAGGAAAGTTGCTTTAAAATTTTTCCCTATGACGAATGACTTTTTTCTATTGTCAATTCTTTCAGCCAAACAAATTATGTTTCGTCATTTGATTTCCCCGTTTTTGATCAGCCATTCGGCAATCTGGACGGCATTCAGCGCAGCACCTTTCTTAATCTGATCGCCAACACACCAGAAAGTCAAGCTTTTCGGATTGGTCACATCTTTTCGTATCCGGCCAACATACACATCGTCTTTTCCGGAAACAAACAGCGGCATCGGGTAAACTTTTTCTGCCGGATTGTCCAGAACAGTCAGTCCTTCCAGCTTCGCCATGGCTTTTTTAACTTCCTGAATATCCAAAACTGCTTCGGTTTCAACCCAAACTGCTTCGGAGTGCGCCCGTGCTACCGGAATCCGGATACACGTGGCGCTAACTTCGGCCGAAGTGTGCATAATTTTTTTGGTTTCCCAATTCATTTTCATCTCCTCTTTGGTGTAATCATTTTCGAGGAAAACGTCAATCTGCGGAATGATATTCATGGCCAACTGATACGGAAACTTCTGAATAGTAGGTTCTTCGCCATTGGCAACTTGTTTAATCTGGGTTTCCAGTTCGGCAATTCCCTGGGCACCGGCGCCACTTGCCGCCTGATAGGTAGCCACATGTACGCGCACAATCTTCGATAAATCATTAACTGGTTTCAATGCCACAACCATCTGAATGGTCGAACAATTGGGGTTGGCGATAATGTTGCGTGGACGAATCCGGGAATCTTCCGGATTGACTTCAGGAACAACCAGCGGAACATCGTCGTCGTATCGAAATGCGCTCGAATTATCGATCATGATTGCGCCGTATTTGGTAATTGTACCGGCAAATTCTTTTGAAATGGAAGCGCCAGCCGATGTCAGTGCAATGTCAATGTCCTTAAAATCATCGTTGTGTTTTAACTCTTTAACAACCAGCTTCTTTCCCTTGAATTCATACTCGTTTCCAGCCGACCGTGCCGATCCAAACAATACCAGTTCATCGAGCGGGAAATTCCGTTCTGCCAGAACTTTCAGAAATTCCTGGCCTACCGCGCCACTTGCACCAACTACTGCAACTTTCATTTCGAATAGTATTTATCTGTTAATGAATCTTGTACTTACATTTATATTTGGCCGAACGATCAATTTTTGTTAAATTGAATCAAATTTAGCATCCCAAGGGTCTAAATACGGTTTCAAAAATAAGCGTTTACTTTTAATTTTTCCGAAAATGGCCAGGTTTATTTTTATTTTCCTAAATATCGTTATCTGTTTTTTAACAATCGTAAGCAAAATGGCTTATTCTGAAAGTTTGGTGTCGCCGAACCCGGCCCCGAAAATTGCAAGCCACGGGAGCAAAGATACCATCTCTACGATTTTCAGCGATGATTTTGAATCGGGAATTTTTCAGGGATGGGGACAAACGGAAGATTGGGAGGTTTCGTCTTCAGGAAAAATAACCGGAAACTACTCGATAAAACATTCAGACAAGGCCGTAAGTGGCACATCTGCACTATTTTATCCAACATGGGCCGACGAAAATATTTCGGATATCCGATGGTCGTTTAAACTGAAAAACGGGAACTGGGACCCCTCTTCATCAAACCGGTTTTGGTTCTATTTGAGTGCAGATACGGTCCGCCCCGATCTGATAAACGGTTGGGCCGCGGGCGTAAATATTTCAGGAAGTACCGATTTCCTCAGCCTTTGGAGGATAAAAAATGGCAAGCCCGACAGCCTGGTCGTTCAAACCGATTTAGACTGGAACGCATCGTTGTTGGCAACAATTACCGTCAACCGGACGTCGTTCGGAGCCTGGACCATTGAATATCAGGAACCTGGAAAAGAAAAAAGTAAAACTTTCGCCGGAACCGACCGAACCCTTTTTAACTTTAAAAACATCGGACTTTGTTTTAAATACACCTCAACGCGAGCCGGGCAGTTGTGGGCCGACGACATCGTGGTGACTCAAACTGAGCCTTCACTTTCTATTCAAAATTTAACGGTAACTGGTTCACATTCCCTCTCGCTTGTTTTCAGTAAGCCATTCCTGAAGGGTTCGGCCCAGGCAAAAAATTTCGTGCTTACCGATGAATTTGGACTCGATATTCAGGTTTTGCAGGTAATTCCTGAACCCAACAGCGACAGGTCGCTCCAGCTTCGTTTCGGCAACGTACAGGGCAGCTCCCTTCGTTTGCGGGTTTCGGGCATCGCCGATCTTTCAGGACGGGTCATGATTCCTGAGACCCGGACATTTTCCTACACTTTTTCTCCTGAACCCGGGTCTGTTTTGATCAACGAAATTTTGTTCAATCCGTTCACGGGAGGTGTCGATTTTGTTGAACTGGTGAATGTTTCGGATCATTCGGTACCAGTTTGCCGCCTGAAACTGGCGACGCGAAACGACACGCTGGCATTGAAGCAAATTTATACGGTCGGCCCTGAAAACCGGTACCTGAATTCCGGACAATACCTGGTTTGTACCAAAGATGCACAAATACTTGCTTCTCAGTATGTTTCGTGCAACCCTGAAAGTTTTTGTACAATGAAATCTGTCCCAAGTTTTCCGGATGATGCCGGAACGGTGGTTTTGCTAAACGATTCGCTCGAAGTTTTGGATGAATTTTCCTATTCTGCAAAAATGCATTCCCCGTTTTTGGCCGATGTGAACGGTGTTTCGCTCGAACGGATTTCGCTCGAAAAACCTGCCAGCGAGCGAAATAACTGGGCTTCGGCAGCCGCGTCGGTTGGCTTTGCAACACCGGGCCTGCCCAATTCGCAAACTCAAAGCGATGCGAAAATTCAGGATGAAATAATTGCTGAGCCCAAAGCTTTTTCGCCCAACGGCGATGGCTATAACGATCAGTTATCCATTCGTTATCGGTTTGGCAAACCGGGCTATTTGGCCAATGTCCGGATTTTTGATCTGGCGGGGCGACAAGTAAAATTCCTGATCAAAAACCAATCGCTGGCGCAGGAAGGAAGCTGGCTTTGGAATGGTGACTGCGACAGCGGCCAGAGATTAAACCTTGGCGTTTACATCATTTTGGTCGAAATTTTTGATCAGGAAGGAAATACCAAAGCTTTTAAGAAAACCTGCACCCTGACTGACCGGCTGGAATAGTATTATTTGACTATGGATCAGGTAAACTGAAGGTAAATTACCCCGGCGACCAGCAACCACAAATATACTTCGCCCCAGATTGGGCGTTTCATATATATCAGGTAGTTGGAAATCAGGTAACTTAAGGGAATGGCCGATATGATTATAATCTCCTGGGAAACGGCAGGAACCGAAAATATCAGGATGACCGAAATCAGAAAGATCCAGAAAAAAGCCTTGAAATATTTGCGGGAACTGATCTTCTTTTCATCGTATTGGCCTAACAGTAAGATGCTTCCGAGCATGATAAGAAAAACCAAATACCCGACGTAAACCTGTATCGAAAGTCCCTCGCGCAAAAAAACCTGATGTGTCAGAACATTCGATTGAAGTATCTGGCCCAATTCTTCGGTCTGGTTTGTAACTGCGTAATAACCAAATGCGAGCAGGCAGGGCAAAACAAAACCGATTGTTGTTAAAATATACTCACGCCAGTTCACTTTTGGTTTCAGGATAACAAAGCCAATCCAGAGAAAAGGAAAAAAGAAAACCAAATTAAGATAGAAAAGTGAACCGAGAGCCAGGAAAATTCCGGCATCGAAAGCATTTGAATGGATGATTTCCTTTTCGTAGGAATTAAAAATGCGGTCCACGGCCAGGATCAGGAAAAGCGCAGCGGGATAAACCGGGTGCATGACGTGAAGTTCGGGTATTCCGCTGGCAATCAAAAGAAATAGTGTTGGCGAGAGGAATGTTTTTATCCGGATAAAAGCATACTGAACATTTAGTTTCAGAATGAGGAACGACAGCAGGATGGTAAAAATCAGTGCAACGATGTTATTGGCCAGTGGGTTATTGGCCAGCAGATAATTAAACGGTTTATACAGGAGCATCTGATCTTCGCCCGGGTAGAAAGCATACTGAGCCGGGTGGATAAGCGCTTTAGTCCACAAGGCAATGGCGACAACTGGTATCAGAAAAAATAGATAGGCGTGATTTGATTTGAATGTTTTCAGTAACATACCTGCGAAATTTATTCAATCGTCTGAAATTTTTTTTTGCCTTCCAAAAAGGACTGTTGCCGGATTTTATAAATCGAAACCGAGATCTTTCCGGAAATAAACGCCTTCAAATTCAATCTGCTGCGCATTTTTGTACGATTGCGAGAGGGCGCTTCTCATGTTTTCGCCATACGAACTGATTGCCAGGACCCGTCCGCCATCGGAGCAAACCCGGCCATTTTTCAGGCTGGTGCCTGCATGAAAAACCATGCTGTTTTCAACCTTTTCCAAGCCGCTGATTATTTTACCCTTCTCGTACGGGCCAGGGTATCCGCCCGAAACCAGCATCACGGCAACGGCAGTCCGTTCGTCAATTTCGACCGATTTTTCGGCCAGTGTGCCTGAAGCAGTCCCTTCCAGCAGCTCAACAAAATCAGACTTGATGCGCAACATCACGGCCTCTGTCTCCGGGTCGCCCATCCGCACGTTGTATTCAATAACCATCGGCTCGCCCGCGCAACTGATCAGGCCGAAAAAGATAAAACCGTTGTACGGAATCTGATCTTTCTGCAAGCCCAGCACGGTTGGCCTGATGATCCGGTCTTCGACTTTTTGCATGAAAGCCGCGTTGGCAAACGGAACCGGAGAAATGGAACCCATGCCGCCGGTATTCAGCCCGGTGTCGCCTTCGCCAATGCGTTTGTAATCTTTGGCAACCGGAAGTATCCGGTAATCATTTCCATCGGTTATGGCAAAAACCGAGCACTCGATACCGCTCAAAAATTCTTCGACCACCACTTTTTGGCTGGCTGCCCCGAATTGTCCGGCAAGCATCTCCTGCAGCGCCAATTCGGCCTCCTGAAGTTTGCTGATAATCAAGACGCCTTTCCCGGCGGCCAAACCATCGGCTTTTAAAACATACGGGGCGTGCATCGTTTTCAGGAAGGCAAGGCCTTCGGCCATGTTTCCGGAAGTTACGGCCAGGTATTTGGCGGTGGGTATCTGGTGGCGCATCATGAATTCCTTGGCAAAATCCTTGCTGCCTTCCAGTTGGGCGCCAAGTTTATGTGGCCCTACAAAAAGAATATTTTTTAAATTTTTGTCGGCACTGAAAAAATCGTGAAGCCCTTCGCAAAGCGGAACTTCAGGCCCAACAAGCACAAGTTCGACCCGATTTTCGAGAACTGCTTTTTTCAATCCCTGAAAATCGGAAACCCCAACCGGCAGATTGGTCCCCAGTTCTGCTGTTCCGGCATTTCCGGGTGCAAAAAATAGTTTCCGGGTGCGTGGCGATTGTTTAATTTTCCAGCCCATCGCGTGTTCCCGTCCCCCGGAGCCAACAATTAAAATGTTCATCTTTTCTATAATTTCAACAGGCAGTAAGAACCTTACTGCCTGTTAGTTATTTATTTTGGTATGGAATGGCCCCGAAGCGGAACCCTTGCTCTTTCAACCAGCTAATTGCAGCGGGCAGTGCCTCCTTCAGGTTTTTTTCTGCCTTCAGCGAATCGTGAAACGTAATAATGGAACCGGGTCTCACAAAATTCCTGATGTTGCTGAAAACCTTTTCAGGATCGACAGACGAATCGTAATCACACGAAATCACATCCCACATAATAATCCTGAAATGCTTTTTCAGGTAGCAGTACTGGGCGGCTTTTAGCCATCCGTGTGGCGGCCTGAACAAATCAGAATCAATAAACCCGGACGCTTTTTCAATGTTCCTGAAATAGGACTGATTGTTTTTTTTCAATCCTTGCCAGTGGTTAAACGTGTGGTTCCCAACGGAATGGCCTTCATTCAAGATTTTTTGATACACGTCAGCATATTTCTGAACATTTTCACCGACACAGAAAAAGGTGGCTTTAATGTTTTCCTTCCTGAGCAAGTCGAGTACCCAGGGTGTGACTTCCGGGATTGGCCCGTCGTCGAATGTCAGGTAAACCACCCGTTCAGTTTCATCCATTCTCCAGACAGCATCGCTGAATAGAGCAGTGATGAACCCGGGAAGCCTTACCCGGGGCTTAAAACGTTTCATTATTTCAACGAACTGTATCTTTCGAGATAACTGTTAAACGTAGCGGAAACGTCCTTAAAAAGTTCGGGTTGATTATTCCGTGAACAAATCATGGTTATTTCGCGCATGAAGTACAAACTCCGCTGGATTTCGTCGTCGAGGATATTGCGGTTGACGCGGTCGAGCTGGTAGTAATAATCCAGATCTCCCTTGAAATTGTTCATAAGTGTATTGATCATTTCCTTTCCTTTTGCGGGCTGATCGGCTTTTAAATAGGTTTCAGCCATTTGCATGGCGAAATAATTGTATGTAATTATCTTGTTAGGCAGCAGCTCGTTACAACGGTCCAATACTTTCACCGCTTTGTCTTTCTGGCCTTCTTTCACGAGTTGTTCGGCCAGCCGGTCGAAGGTGTTGCGGATGTTCATCATCATCCGCCCGTTGTTCTCGTCGATGTAAACTTTGGGGTCGTTCATGTTTCCCCACTTAAATTCTTCCATCACATGTTTATACATGTCTTTTGAATCGACTTTACCAATGTCAATCCCATTTGATTTTGTTTTAATCGGGACCAGCCGGTAAGCAAGCCCTTCGAGCTGGAAATAATCCTGAAGGTTGACGTATTTGTCGCGTCCAACGGTAATGGCAAAATAGAGCGGGCGGACCCAGTTGTTGTTGGCAATCATATCGAGTACCATCAATTCGTCTTTGGTCAGGTAATGTTTGTTGCTCAGGTCAATTTTCAGGGTATCCACAATTTTGTCGTAATCTTCAGGCTCAACAACATGGTTGCGAATTACTGCAGCTTTGTCAACAACCATAAATAATTTTTTGGATGGGATATATGCTGCATTTTCGGCCTGTTCGAGCTTGGTCCGGGGGTTGTCGTCTTTTACAAAGTCGAGGGCTTGTTTCAGTTCAATTGCCCCTCCTTTCAGGCGCGGGTCTTCCATCAGATAGACCACGTCGCGGTTCCCCTGAACGTATTGGTCGTGCGTGAAGCTGATGGGTAGCGGATCGGAATCATAGGCTTTGCTTTTCATCTGATCGATGTACCAGTCGGTCTGGAAATAGCTCAGGTTACAAACGCGCATATCTTGCCTCACCCCTTCTACTTCCTGATTGTACCATAACGGGAAGGTGTCGTTGTCGCCGTTGGTGAAAATAACGGCATTTGGTTTACAGGTTTTCAGGTAATTGGCTCCAAAATCGCGACAGGTGTATCGGTTCGACCGGTCGTGGTCGTCCCAGTTCTGTGCCCCCATAATGACGGGGACCAACAGCAATGTGGCGCCAACAGAAACTCCGGCCCCAATGGTTTCAGGAAGATATTTTTTCAGCGCTTCATATATGCCCAACACGCCGAGACCGATCCAGATGGCGTAGGCATAGAACGAACCCGAATAAGCGTAGTCGCGTTCGCGTGGCTGGAGTGGCGACTGGTTCAGGTATAGCACGATGGCCATCCCGGTCATAAAAAACAGCAGGAAAACGGTCCATAAGTCTTTCCGGCCATTGGCCCCGCGATTGTACATGAAAACAATTCCGACAATGCCAAGAAGGAATGGCAGCAAAAAGTACCTGTTGTGTCCTTTGTTGTTTTTAAATTCTGCCGGAAGTTTATTCTGATCGCCCAACCGGATTTTATCTAAGAAATTGATCCCGGTGATCCAGTTGCCGTTGGTAATTTCGCCCTGCCCCTGAATGTCGTTCTGACGTCCGGAGAAATTCCACATAAAATAACGAAAATACATGTAATCAACCTGATAGCGGAAGAAGAAAGTAAGGTTTTCGCCAAAAGTTGGAAGCTGAATTGTTTTGGGGTTTCCGTCATCGTCGGTTATGCTCACGCTTCGGCCTTTTATGTTAGCCCATTGTTTGTACGCTTCGATGTGTGCATCTTCGCGGCTGTACATTCGCGGGAAAAAGGTGCTCAGGCTCGAATTAAAGATTGGTTTCTGGCGCATGTCAGCAACCACATATTTTCCATTTTTCTCGATGTAATATGGTTTGTCGTCAACATATTTTACAAGCGGTGTATTGTAATATTGCCCGAAAAAGAGCGGGCGGTCACCGTATTGTTCGCGGTTCAGGTAGCCGAGCAAAGCAAAAGCATTGTCCGGATTATTTTGGTCCATGGGGGGGTTGGCCGAAGAACGGATAACGATCATGGCAAACGACGAATAGCCGATCAGGATGACAATTAAGCTGAGGAGTACAGTATTCCACAAAACCAGTTTTTTGCGGATGGTGTATAAAATTCCGTAAACAATTGAACCCACCAGAAGCAAGGCATAAATAACGGCCCCGGTATTGAACGGGAGGCCCAGCCCGTTGACGAACAGCAATTCGAACCAGGTAGCAATAGTAACTACACCTGGAATAATTCCATACATTACAATTCCCAGGATCAGGACCGAAAGAAACAGGCTTATGATAAACCCTTTTCGGGTAACGGTATATTTCCTGAAATAATAGACAAAAACGATAGCCGGAATTGCCAGAAGGTTCAGCAGGTGGACACCAATTGAAAGTCCCATTAAATAGGCGATGAGGATGATCCAGCGGTTGGCACGGGGTTCATCGGCGGCATCTTCCCATTTCAGGATAGCCCAAAAAACAAGGGCAGTGAAAAGAGAGGAAGTTCCATAAACTTCGCCTTCGACAGCCGAGAACCAAAACGAATCGGAAAAAGTATAAGCCAGTGCGCCGACAACACCGCTGCCCAGGATGGCAATCAACTGACCGGTAGTATATTCGCCATCGGGTTTAATTAATTTTTTTGCCAGATGGGTAATCGTCCAGAACAAAAACAGTATGGTAAACGCGCTGGCCAACGCCGACATAGTATTGACCATAATGGCAACATGCGAAGGGTTACTGGCAAACAAGTTGAAAAAACGGCCCATGATCATAAAAAGCGGCGCGCCCGGAGGATGCCCGACCTCAAGCTTGTACGAAGTGGTTATAAACTCGCTGCAGTCCCAAAAACTGGCAGTGGGTTCCATGGTCAACAAATAAGTGGCAGCGGCAACCAGGAAAGTGCCCCAGCCAACAATATTGTTCAGTTGTTTAAAGTTTTTCATTTTGAGCACATTTTAACGCTTGCGAAGATAGTACATTCTTTCAAAACAGTCTATTGGCTGTTTGATTTTTATTGGAAATTAATGCTTGTTAAGGAATTCAAATATTGTTGAATTGAGTGAGGAATTTTCCCCTGTTTGGAGACAATTTTAAATGCCGGAATTTTTGAAAAAAAAAAGCCTCCCGGAATATGGAAGGCTTTGTATATGAATGGCTTGCCATTTTTTAGTCGGCCAGATTGTAGCGGAAAAATTTGGTAGCAGTCAGGTCTTTGTCCTGGCTCCTCAGAAATTCGCGAACAGTCTGTTTGCTTTCTTTAATGAAAGCCTGGTTCAACAAGGTGCTTTCCTTGTAGAATTTTTCGAGGGCGCCTTGCGAAATTTTGTCGAGCATGGCTTCCGGTTTACCTTCCTGACGGAATTTTTCTTTGGCAATTTCGAGCTCTTTGGCCACCACTTCGGACGGAACGTCGGCTTTGTCAACGGCAACGGGGTTCATGGCTGCTACCTGCATGGCAACATCTTTGGCCACCTGAACGTCAACATCAGCTTTGTTAAAGCCTACCAGGGTCGAAAGTTTGTTTCCCGGGTGAATGTATGCAACCACGGTTTCGGCATCGAGTTTTGCGAAGAAAGGCAAATCGAGTTTTTCGCCGATCACACCGGTTTGTTCAATAACATGGTTTTCAACGGTACGTCCGTCCAAAACCAAGGCTTTCACGGCGTCAAGGTCGGCTGCATTGTTCGCGATGGCCAAATTCAGGATGCGTTCGGCAAAAGCAACGAAGTTTTCATTTTTGGCCACGAAGTCTGTTTCGCAATTTAAAACGATCAGCGCACCTGTTTTTCCTGATCCATTCACTTTGGCCAGGACCACTCCTTCGGAAGCTTCGCGGTCGGCGCGTTTGCTTGCAACCAGTTTGCCTTTTTCGCGGATAATATCGGTAGCACGGTTAAAATCGCCCTCAGCATCGGCAAGAGCTGTTTTACAGTCCATCATTCCAGC
>JBBIHV010000045.1:0-1557 GCA_037446835.1 Sunxiuqinia sp.
ATCCATCATGCCAAATCGCAGCCCAACAATTCAGGCCTGGTTGTTTATGCCGATGTGGACCCGATGTAAATTTCGTCTATTTCAGCGGAATATGTTCTGGACGTGTATGTTTCCACCGGCGGTGCGACCAGAGCCAGTACTCGGGCTTTTTCCGGATAATCTTTTCCAGAAATTTAGTATGCGCTTTGGTCACTTCATATTCGGCGGTTTGCGACGCATCGTCGAACAGTTTGGTGAATTCGGCTTCGTAATAACCACGCCGGACTTTCTGAATATCCATGAAAACCACGGCCTGTTTAAATCGTGAAGCCACTTTTTCGGCTCCCGGGAAAACCGGCGTCTCCTGGTTCAGAAAAGTTATCCAGAAGTCGGTATCTTTCAGGGCAGTTTGGTCGGTGAGGTAATAGGTAAGCGCGATTTGTCCGGTTTTTTCAAGCTGAAGCATGGTGCGCAGCGAAACGAGTTGCGGCATCATAAACATTCCAAAACGCGAGCGTGCCTTTTTCATGAAGGCATCGAATGTTTCATCCTGAATGGTGCGGTATATCACGTTTACCCGATGTTTGACCTTTTTGGGCAAGGCGACCGTCCATTCCCAGTTTCCGTAATGGCCCGAAAGCAGCGCCACACTTTTTCCCTGAGCATACAATTCGTCAAGCACTTCCGGATTTTTAAACCGGAACCGCTTATTCAATTCAGATTCCGACATTTGGAACGACTTCAGGGTTTCGAAAATCAGGTCTGAAAAATGGTGGTAATAGGCGATTGCAATCCTTTTTATCTCTGCTTTAGGTTTCTCTGGAAATGAATTTTTCAGGTTCCGGTAAACTGTTTTTTTTCGGTAGCCAACCAGGTAATAGGCGAAAAAGAAAAAAATGTCGGCGCACAAATACATCAGCCAGAACGGGATGTATCCCAGAATTTTCAGGATAAGGACACCGGTTTTGGCCAACAGTTTATTCATTTTAGCAGTCGAAATGGTTATTCCCTGGGGTGCAATTCAATGTTTGAGGGCCGTTTGTGTTTCCATCGGCGGTGCGACCAGAGCCAGTATTCAGGCTCGGTTTGGATGATTTTCTCCAATTTATTAATATATGCCATCAGAATTTCTTCCGGTTTCACTTCTGTCGGGTTTTCAACCAGTTTGTAATGGAAAACCTCGTACCGGCCACGTCCGACTTTCCGGGTGTGGTGCATAATAACCGGCAGGTTGGTTTTCATGGCAATTTTCATGGGCCCGGCGAAAAAAGCGGTTTCCTGGTTTAGAAAAGTAGTCCAGAATTGCGAATTGGCCGGAGGAGTCTGGTCGGCAGCCAGCATCAGGCTGCTGGGCCTTTCGTTCGTGTTAAAAGCCAGGGCCGTGCGTACCGAATGGTTAACCTGAATGGATTTTGCTCCAAACCGTTCGCGGGTGTCGAGTATAAACCGCTCGAGCGCCCTGTTTTTCCTGACCGGATTGTACACAACCAGAAACTGAGCTTTAATAAACCGCTGCATCGACCCGCTCCATTCCCAGTTGTTGTGATGCTGGCCTACTGCGATCATGCTTTTCCCCTG
>JBBIHV010000045.1:1657-24574 GCA_037446835.1 Sunxiuqinia sp.
TCGGCCATGCCAAAGATTGCCCAGAAAGGAAGTCGTGCAATGAGTTTGCACAAAACAACAACGAAACGATCAATTAAACTGCTCATGAAGGTTGAAATTGAAAACGACAAAGTTAACTTAAATTGTGTACCTAAAATACCGGGCGGGCAATCATAATTCCCGTATTTTTCGATTTTGGGGCTAGAAAATCGGTGATTGGCCCTTCCGAGATCAGTACTTTTTTGTTGCTCAGTGAGGCATGTAATAAATGGAACTGGTTATTTTTCAGGATAATAATGCCAACATGGTTAATGTCAATCCCGTCAATACTCGAAGTCAGTCCGATAATATCGCCTGGGTGCAGGGCTTTTAGCAAGTTCGCCGGATTTTCCTTTGGAAAGTAGTAAAACGGTACAGTCGAAAGTTTTTTCTCCTGAAGGGCAATTTCAGGAAGTAGTTCCGGATGATCTTTCAATACCGGATAATCCTGTGGGTGCGTGCTCATAAAATTGATGGTTTTGCTGAGTTTAACGCCCTCGAAATTGGGTTCTTCGGAAATGATTTTTTTGTTGGCATTGTTGTGTATCCAATCGCTGAAATAATGCAGCCGCGAAGGATAACCGTTTCGGCGACCATTGCGGTAGCGGATGTGTTCAAGCTCGGTTGCGAATGCATCAAAATCGGTTTTTTTTTGTTTTACAGTGCGGGCCAGCGCAAGGCAATTTTCAACAAAAGTGGTGCAGTCCAATTGCCGGAGGTTGATCACAAGTTTCTCTTCGGCGCCGTTTTCAAGAGTGGCTGCCGCGTAGGGTGTACCCAAAAATGAAAAGCCGATTTGGGTCAGTAAATCGCCAACGGGCAAATCAGACTTTCCTGAAAACGCGTTCAGTTTTTTTTCGGCAATTCGTTTGTCTTCAGGAGAATATAAACATTCTTTCAGCTTAACCTGTGCAAAGGCCTGAAAATTAGTTATTACCAGAAAGAAAAAAACAAGTGCGCCTAAAAATTTACGATCCATCGTGTTTTTATTGTTGTGAACGATAAAGTTAGAAAAGTTAGGTTATTCTTTTTGATTCCGGGATTAATTTTGAGTTTCAAAGACGTTTGGTTTAGCAATTCTCAAAACATGGACCCGATACAATCTGTTATAAAACATGCAACCTCAAATTCTGGTTAAATTTTAATTAAGTTTTTCTCCGGAAAATCTTATGGTTCAGAGTACAAGAAGTTTTTTTGACTCAATTATTATTACGTTCCGTATGGCGTATCTGTCTGGATATTTGGTTGTCAGGTTCAGCACGCTTGCTAAAATTAGTATATTTGAAACTTGTTTAAGGGGTCTAATCAATAAAGGAATAAGTATGAATAAATTTAGAAACCTCTTCCTTGCGGTTTTGGTGTTGGCATCGTTTGCAGCTTCTGCGCAGGATAAAAAGGAAGAAGAAAAGGAAAAAGCGTATCAGTTTACTCCAATCAAAGAAATTCCGTGTACACCAGTTAAAGATCAATACCGCTCCGGCACGTGCTGGTCGTTTTCGGGCCTGGGATTTATTGAAGCCGAAATGTTACGGATAGGGAAACCGGAAGTTAATTTGTCGGAAATGTTTGTGGTCCATCATTCCTATTCAGATAAAGCTACAAAATATGTCAGGATGCATGGCAGCCTGAATTTTGGCGCTGGTGGGGCTTTCCACGATGTGACCAATGTTATTCGGGAGTACGGCATCGTTCCCAATGAAGTTTATACCGGCTTGAATTACGGTGAAGATAAGCCTGTTCAGGGAGAAATGGACCGGATGTTGCTCGATCAGGTTAAAGGTGTGGTTGATAATCCAAACAAGAAACTGACCACCGTTTGGCACGATGCAGTGGATGCCACGCTTGATTCATACCTTGGAAAGCTTCCCGAGAAATTTACCTACCAGGGCAAGGAATACACACCTCAGTCGTTTGCCAAAGATTATGTGGGGCTTAACATGGACGACTATGTTGAAATAACCTCCTACACACACCATCCGTTTTATTCCAAATTCATTATTGAAGTTCCCGACAACTGGGCCTGGGACGAGGTTTATAATGTTCCGCTGACCGACCTTCAGGAAATTATCGACAATTCAATAAACAACGGTTACACAGTCGCTTGGGCTGCCGATGTTAGTGAAAAAGGATTTGCCACGTCAAAACAAGGAGTTGCCGTGGTTCCGGTTGTTGACAAAAAAAATATGTCAGATGCCGAGATTGCCAAATGGGAGAAAATGTCTGAAAAGGAAAAGAACGAAGACCTGTATAAACTCAGCAAACCCGGGCCTGAAAAAGTGATCACCCAGGAAATCAGGCAGGCTGATTTTGACAATTATCAGACTACCGATGATCATGGAATGTTGATTGTTGGAACAGCCAAAGACCAGCTTGGCGACCTGTTTTACAAGGTTAAAAACTCGTGGGGCGACTACAACGATTACCACGGCTATTTTTATGCCTCGAAACCTTATGTTGAGTTTAAAACCATGTCGATCATGGTGAATAAGGAAGCCATTCCGAAAAGTATCAGAAAAAAATTAAATTTATAAAACCTAAACCTCGTCACCTGGCGAGGTTTTTTTATTTCTTCTATATTTGCCCAACTCCTTTCAGTAATAATTTTGCCAGATGAAAAAAATTTACCTGATCATGTTGTGTTTGCTTCCTTTATTATCGTTTTCACAGGAGGACTATACCTGGTGGAACAATCTGCATGGCTGGAAACCCGGAATGAGAAGCTGGCGGAGTTTTATCCGTATTACACCGGGCTATCTGGGGCCAAATGCCATGCCGGTTCCTGATGTAAAAAAAGGCGTGGTCCCTTCAGGTACTAACATGGAGTTTGAACTTGATTTTCATTCTCATCCAGGCGATCCGACACAGGATTTATTTGGCAAATTTTACCGCTCGTTTGCTGACGATAAGATTGCCATCGAGTTGTACGGGGTTATCATAGAACACTATGCCATGTCAACTTATATTCGCGATGAACGTTTTGCGCGCGATTTTGGTGGAAAGGGGACCGCTGTCGGTGATTTTTATTTTTCAACACTCATCCAACTGATCAAAGGGAAAAAATTTCCCGATACCATGTTCCGGATGGCTTGTCGCACTGCGTCAGGGAGCAGGATTGAAGCCGCACGCTATTCTGACAGCCCGGGCTATTTTTTTGATTTCAGTTTTTCGAAAGAGTACCCGGCTAAAAATGGAAAAATGTCGTTCCTGCCTTTTGCCTCATTTGGGTTCTATTCGTGGCAAACCAACGATGATATGGACCTTCAGAACGATGCCTACATGTATGGTGTTGGAGCCGATTTGAAGTGGCCGAAATGGAGCATTTCCAATTCTTTGTCGGGCTATTCGGGCTACAAAAAGGAACGCGACAAACCAATGGTTTACACCTTCGACCTGAACCATAAACTGAAAAGAAATACAGTCAGGCTACAATATCTTTACGGATTGCGCGACTGGACTTACCGTACCATCAAACTTTCGTACATCCTGAACCTGACCAAATAACCGAAACGTTGACCGTCGTCTTTTCTCATTTCTTTTCCTCCTGTTTTTCTTTGATCCCCAGCGTATTGCGCACTCCGCTAAAAACAGATTTCCAACAATAATTAATTATTGAACGCCTGGGGTCGCGCTGAAAGTAAATTTCGTCGGGCAGCAGTTCTTTGCCTCTCGGGTTTTTGTTTTTCAACATTAGGCTGTTGGCCAGGAAACTGGCAAATTTTGCTTCCCGTGTATTTCCTTTTTTGGTTTCCAGGACTGAAATCCGGAGGTTGTCGTAACCGAAATACAAATTTCCGGAAGCCTGTGTTTCATCGGCTGAAAGGTTAAAATTAAACTGATTGACTTTGCCTGAACGAATTGAAATGGAGGCCAATGGTTCGAGTGCCGGGTTCAAAATGCGCATGTTAAATGGGCTGACATGGCCATCGGCAGTGAAATTGTTCCCGGGATCGTTCATCTGATATTTCATAACAATTTTTGCCTGGCACGAATCCATAATCGTTGATGAACCAATGATTTGTATTTCAGGAATTAGCCCCGATGGAGATTTGATGTTTGTAAAGGGTTTTAGTTTTGCGTTAATGTTTGAAAGCCTGATTTTTCCCTCTGGTTCGCCTGATGGCTGCTCGCTGTATGTGACATTTGAATTTCGGAGGGCGACTGAATCAATTGCTATCGGGTATTTGAACGATTTGATCATGTCCTGAAACATCGGTGGCCGGAGGTTTTCATTGAAAGGTAAGCGTTTATCACGATAAATATTTAGATTTAATCCGCTTATTGTCAGGTATTTGCCCGAAATTTTCTCTTCTCCGAACCACTTCCTGATGTCGGGTTGAGCAATATCGACCGAATCAACACTTCCTGAAAAATAATCGGATTGGTATCCGTGCATGGTCTGGTGTTTTTCTTTGCTGAAATTTGGTACAATCCGGATGTTTTTGGCCGAAAACAGGTTGTTCTTCGAAGAATATGAAGTTTCGCCAATAGCAAACTGGTAGAACTTTTCCTTCCTGATGATATCTGGAATTTTAAACGAGAAATCATCGGCATATAAAAATCCCTTTGAAGGCTTATCTTCAATCCTGACATTCCCCAAATTGAAATTTATGGATTGCTGAAACTTCTTCTGCCCATTTTTAAAAACGGTGATGCCGGCATCGTTAACCTGGAGGGATTTTGACGCAAATATTCGGGCAAAACTTTCAAAATATGGATATAGGTTTATTGTGAATGGATTGATTTTCAAAGAATCACGGGTGTTGTCGTTCAGTTGGAATGATGGTTTGTCGATTAAAATGGAATCGAAGATATACTCGTCGTCCTGGTAGGCACGATCCAGATCGAACCCACTCATGTTCAGCGTTGGAACCCGCAGTTCGAATTGGTTCAGCCTGGCGTTCTTGTTTTTTTGTTTGAATACCAGTTGTTTGGCCAGGATTGTGCGGTCGCTGGTCGAAAAAGTAAGCTCGTCGAAACTAAATTGCTGGTTTTTATTTTTCGGGTTAAATTTAAACTGGTCGAGCACCGAAGTGTAATCGCCCTCTTTAAATTCGGGGCGTCCCAATGCAGGGTTGTTCTGGACCAAAATGTTCCGGCCTTCCATTTTCAGGTCAGATTGAATAAGCAGATATGGCTGATTATTATTTATTTCTGAAAATATTTTGAACGATCCGTTGGTTAAGCTGAACTGATGGATGTTCATCGATTCAATTTCCTTTGGAAGAAGGAAGGTGAAATTTTTCAGGTCTTTTTCTTTGGTATTTTGCTGTTTCTGATAAAGCCTGATTTCAGGAGAAATGATGCTAACATTTTCGGCATCAATTTTTTGATCGAAGTAAAATTTAACCATGTCAACTCCCTGAATCCTGATTTCAGGAATAATTACCTGAACATTCCATTTTACCGAAGAAAAATCCTTGCTATCGGTTTCGGGATAGAGTTTTATTCCGGTGGCAAAAACCTCCTTTCGCTTGGTCGAAAAGCCCAGCTCGGCAACCTTCAAAATATGGACTTGATCGGGAAGGCGGATCAGGTGGTCGCGGACAGTAAAATCGACAAATTCCGAAAAAAGCAGGCGCTGCAAACCAAATTGGTCCTTGTTAATCACTGTGTTTTCGAGCCCTAAACTAAATTGATTGTCGAGCGAAATGGTTTTCCCATTTTTGCTGTGGTTTATAAGCCGGATTGTTCCATCAGAGATTATGGTTTTCGAAAGGTGGATATCGTCGAGGTAATCAGAAAGGAGCTGGAACAAATCTTCAAATTCGGCTTTCGGTTTGTCTTTTTTCAGGAAGGCAAAATTCTCGTAATAAATTTGTGGCGTTTGTATGTTCAGCGTATCGGCTGCAAGTTTTTTATTGAAGAAAGCCTGGTGAAAATCGGCATTTGTCAGGGTTAATTTTGGAACGGTAAATTCATACAATTCCGAACGGTTGAATTTTTGAAGCATGTTTTGCATGTTGTCTTTAAAAACCGGGAAAAGGTGAAGGTTTGTGATTTGGGCCAGCTTTTTTTGGGTCGAGAGTTCAAAATTTTCGATGGTTAGTTTGTGCAATTGATCGACCAGTTGCATCTGGTATTTACTGAAATTCAGTTCGATCTGGTCGGCAAAAAACAAGCGGTCCGACCGCCGTGCACTAACTTCGTCCAAAGCAAAGCCATTGAGCTGCAGCCTAATATCCGATTCAATGTTCCCTTTTTGCAAAACACCGGTCTTGTTTGTCAGTTGCAGGTGCCCGTGTTGCACCAAAACCTGATCGGAATAAATCCCTTTCACATACTCAGCAATCAGGTTGTAAATAAAACTTGGATTTTCGGATCCTGCAACTTTATTTTCGGACTCATTTTGGGTGATCTGTACTTTCGGATTGAAAAGGTTAATCCGGTGAAATACAAATCGTTTTAGGTGAAACGCCTTCTTGAAATTAAACTGGTCGAGCCGGATGCTGTCGCAATCTGCCTGAATGGTATTCTGCGGGCCTGGCTTTGTTTTTCCTTTCAAAAGAGGCCCCAGTGAAATGTTTCTTATTAAGATGTTTTTTCGCTGGGTCGAAAGGTCCAGGCTTCCGGCACGAACGTGATGGACGTTGTCGCCCAGGGTCAGTTCGTAATCGGAAGCCGAAAAGTCGATGTTTTTTGCATAGAAAATCCGGCTGGTATCTTGAACCGAACTGGAGTCGAGTTTAAAATCCTCGAGCTTGATGTTAATGTGTTTCAGTTCTTGTTGGCTCACCGAATCGGTTTGTGATTTAAAAAGCTCCAGGTTGGAATCTTTAATCCTGAAACTTTGAATTTTTATGCTCGAAATTTCATTCTTAATCAGTTGATACAAATCGAATTGTGCAATTGAATCGTGTTTTGTGCCGGGATTCTTCTGTCCGGGCCAGAAAGAGATTTTAGCGCCCGAAAGGATCATGCTATCGATTGGGATGACATTGCTTTGGTAAAGTTCATTGATCTGGCTGCTTTTGATTAATATTTCGGGAACAACGACCTGATATTTACTGCGGTCAGACAGTTTATTCTCTGATGGTTTTAATTTCAGGTTTTTAATTTCGACCTGTGCGTGTTTCAGCGAATAGGTAATATTTTCGGCGCTGATGGTGTGGAGGCTGTCGGCCAGCTTTTTCTGATAATTCTGCATCTTCAGGTAAATATCATCAGCGGTAAATAAGCGGGCAGGGTCGGGAAGGAGCAGCGAATCGGTATAAAAATTTACAAAACCAATGGTTATGTTTTCGGCATTCGACAATTTCTTCGTGTCGCCCAGTAACTTATAAAAATTGAAACTGGCATCAGAAAACTCGATTTTTTGTACCCGTATTGACTTGAATGTTTTGGTTACGAGCGGTTTTAATTCCTGAAAGAAAGAAATAAAGCTTGTTTTGTCGCCATTGCTGTCGCCGTGTTGTCCATGAATAACCAATTCTGGACGGCTGATTTGGATTTCTCCAAGTTCAAGCTTTTTTCTGAAAATCAGTTCCAGAAATTTTATTCCGGCCACACGGACATTTGGGGAAGCGAATGAGTAAAATTGCCTGTCGGGGGCCGATTGGTTTATGATATTCAGGATTGAATCGGATGGGTGAAAAGAAACTTCATTAAATTCGATGCCCCAATGCCTGAAACTAAATTGCAGGTTGTCGAAAGTCAGTTCGTACTTTCCCTTTGACTTTTTGGAAACAAAATCCGACAGGTTTTTATTCAGGTAACTTTGGGCCTCAAAATAAAGCAAGGCAAATCCGGCTGATGACAAGAGGATCAGTACAGCTACGATAATTCCTGCCGATTTTAAAAGTCTGGCCCTTAGTGGTTTCATTGCATTTTAATTGTTAGGTGCCGGCTCTTTGCTTATCTTTCAAATTACAAATTGAAATCTGATTTTATAAACTCTAATATTATGAAAAAAGTTGCTCTTTATGAAAAAAAACTTTCCTGTCCAGATTCCTGAATTTTTATCGAAAAAGGAAAGCGATATGAGGCAGATGAATGATATTCATGCCCGATATCGCTTTCGTTTCAGTTTGCCCGTAGGGCTAAATTAAGCAAGAAATTCTAAACACCCATTTCAAGAAAGGTTTTTTCAATAATTTCGAGCGCTTCAGAAAGTTGTTCTTCACTTATTACAAGTGGGGGAGTAAACCTGATAATGTGTTCGTGGGTTGGTTTGGCTAGTAATCCGTTATTTTTCAGGGCCACACAAACGTCCCAGGCGCTGATGCCATTGGTCTGTTTAATTACAACTGCATTCAAAAGTCCTTTTCCGCGAACCAGTTCGATCAATTCAGAGGGAATGGATTTTAACTTCTTCCGGAAGATTTTTCCCATTTTTTCGGCACGATCGGCCAGGTTTTCATCGCGGATTACATCGAGGGCTGCCATTGAAACTCTTGCTGCTATCGGATTTCCTCCATAAGTTGACCCATGTTCGCCTGGTTTTATGGTCAGCATGATTTCATCGTCGGCCAGCACACACGAAACCGGCAGCATTCCGCCTGAAATAGCTTTGCCCAGGATCAAAATATCGGGCCTGACATCCTCATGGTCGCAGGCCAGCATTTTGCCGGTACGTGCCAATCCTGTTTGTACCTCGTCAGCAACGAACAAAACATTGTGTTTTTTGCACAAATCGAACGCTTTGCTAAGGTAACCATCTTCCGGGACATAAACACCGGCTTCAGCCTGGATGGGTTCAACCAAAAATCCGGCAACGTTCGGGTCTTCAAGCGCCTTTTCGAGTGCATTCAGGTTGTTGAACGGAATATTGATGAAGCCAGGAGTATATGGGCCGTAATCGTTGTAGGCATCGGGGTCGGACGACATGGAGATGATTGTAATGGTGCGTCCATGAAAATTTCCGTTGCATACAATAATTTTAGCTTCTGTTTTAGGTATCCCCTTCACTTTGTATCCCCACTTTCGCACAAGTTTCAGGGCTGTTTCGTCGGCTTCGGCGCCCGAATTCATCGGGAGCATCTTATCGTAGCCAAACAAGCTGCACAGGTATTCTTCCCATTCGCCCAGAACATCGTTGTAAAAAGCACGTGAGGTTAATGCCAGTT
Organism: Sunxiuqinia sp.; assembly: GCA_037446835.1. Taxonomy (GTDB): domain Bacteria; phylum Bacteroidota; class Bacteroidia; order Bacteroidales; family Prolixibacteraceae; genus Aquipluma. Next base: position 10,738 of record JBBIHV010000045.1, read on the forward strand.
TTTGGGCCTGATCGGTGAGTGCCTTAACTATTTTTGGATGGCAATGACCTTGATTAACAGCAGAATAAGCCGATAAAAAATCAAAATATTTTTTGCCGTCAACATCCCAAACAAAAACACCTTCGCCGCGTTCCAAAACAACAGGCAGCGGATGATAGTTGTGTGCACCAAAACGGGCTTCACGATTCATATAATCCTGAGAACTAAGTCCATTCATAATTAAAAATTTTAAAGTTATTCGGGCTACAGATTTAGGAATATTTTATCCGATTTCAAATGATTTTTGCCTGTTGTTAAATATTAACCAATTTTGCCTGAAATTGGATTAATGTCATTTTTATTTTCGGTAGCTGTCCGGTAACATAAATTTGAAATTTTATGTGTGTGAAAAGTACTATATTTGCGGCTTTCCTGAACTTAGGATTAAGTTTTATGCGTCAATGTTTTATTAGACATACCTTTGTTGGCCTGTTTTGCTTGATTTTAGTACTTTCTGGTTTCGCCAATCAACCGAATAAATCAACTATTCAACGCCAGAAGATCAGTTTGCTGATTAACAGGGCGAACAAGCTGGTTCATGTTGCAACCAATCACGATACCGTTTCAAGTCTTCTGAATCAGGCCGAAAAACTGATTAAAATGCCCGAAGACACTCATCAGGCAATAAATATATTGTTGGTAAAGGGATTGAATGAATTCTATAACAGTAATTACGAACAGGCTGCCGAAATGTATTACGATGCACTTGGGCAGGCCGAACAATCTAAAGATTCAATTTTAATTGCAAAGGCCGATGAATATCTGGGAAGAATTTTCGATGAGATGGAGGATTACGATGAAGCAATCGTATATTTCCAGAAATCGTTGAAAATTTGTCAGTCAATTAATGATACCGCATTTTTAGCCAAGACTTTCCAAAACATAGCAATCAGTTATCAAAATAAAAAAGACCTTGAAAAAGCCATTGAATTTGATAAGAAGGCCGATCAACTTGCCAGGCTCCGGAAAGATACTTTGATGATTATTGATATTACCAATAACTTTGGAACAATTGCTTACGCCCAAAAAAATCCGGATAAAGCTCTTTCATTTTATCAGGAAGCATTTGCCTTGTATCAAAAAACCAAAAATGAGCAGGGCATTGCCATGGCCTATAACAACATCGGACTTGTTTATCTTGATAAAAAAGAATATCCGAAATCACTCGAATATTTTGAAAAATCGCTCAAGCTGGCTACCCATCTGAAAATGTACGATTTTATCGGTGATATTTATAGCAACCTGACTATTTATTATGCTGAAATTAAAGATTATAAAAATGCCTATCATTTTTACGACCAATATAACATCGTTTACGACAGCCTTGCCGGAGAGAAAAAATCAAAAATGATCAGGCAAGTCCAGGCTAAATATCAGTTATACAAAACACACCGAGACATGGAAGATCTGAAGCAAAAGAATCAGGTTCAGCTTCAGTCGATTAACAATGCCAAATCTGTTCAAATATACCTGACCGCGATAACCCTGATTGTAATATTACTGATGATTACAACAATTTATCTTCTGTTCAAGGAAAAGAAACTGGCCCGGATGTTGAAAACAAAAACCGATGAACTGCGAGAACTTAACGTATCGAAGGATAAATTTTTTTCCATCATTGCCCACGACCTAAGTAATCCGTTTAGCATACTGGTAAGTTACACAAATTTGCTGAAAACTGATTTTGAATCGTTCTCCACTGCTGAATTACAGCAGGTTATCGTTGATTTGAACAACGCATCGGAAAATGGTTATAATTTGTTGCAAAACCTTTTATTATGGACCCGTTCCCAAACCAACCGAATTCACATTTATAAAACAAGCTTAAACTTTTTCGATCTTTTTGAACAGGTGAAAGCAGTTGTGGAATATAACCTGATATCTAAAAATCAGAAATTAATTGCTGAAATTGATCCGGCCTTGACTGTTTTTGCCGACAAAGACATGGTTTCAACGGTGATGAGAAACCTGATTTTTAATGCCATTAAATTTTCAAAAAACGACTCGGATATTAAATTGAAGGCTTCGGTTGCTGGTCTTGATTTACAGATTGATGTGATTGATACCGGGATTGGCATTTCGCCCGAATCGCTCAAAAAGTTATTCAGGCTGGATAATAATTGCTCAACAACCGGAACAAATGGTGAAACAGGAACAGGTTTGGGGTTAGTGATATGCCGTGAATTTATTGAACAGAATGGTGGCAAAATATGGGCAGAAAGTCAACTGGGCAAAGGTTCTGTTTTTTCTTTTACCATTCCGATGAATGCAGATTGATTAAATTGCACATTTTTCTTTTACTGATATTCAGTTTAACTTCATACTTATCTTCTGGAGTTAAAATTCCAGCGTTTGTTTTTTACTATCTTAAATTGGTTTGAGCGTTAGTTAAAGAGAATTAGAATTAAAGTTGGAAATATTAAAAGCTTTCCAACATTTATTTAAGTTTGTAAAAATATTCCTTTATAACTACTTGAAAATCGAATCATTTATTTTAAATTTAGCCGCAAGTAATTGTAATTCAATTCTAATTTTATGGTATTGATTTTAGAATTCCGAACATCAACCTGCTTTGACTATGTTAATGAAATTTCAAAAGAAAATATTACTGATTGAAGATGACCAAAATTTAGGCCTCACCATTCAAAATATTCTTATAGATGCTAATTTTGATGTATGTTATGTTGAAAATGGCGTACTTGGAATTCGGAAAGCATTTCAATATAATCCTGATCTCATTTTGTGCGATATAAACATGGAGCCAATAGATGGCTTTCATGTCTATAAATTGCTTGAAGAAAGTTCTATGTTGACCAGAATCCCGTTTGTTTTTTTAACTGGCAGCTCCGAAGTGAGCCAAATCAGATATGGGTTGTCACTTGGTGCTGATGATTATTTGATTAAGCCTGTTTTTAAAGATACACTGATTCAGTCGATTGAAAAGAGGCTAGAGAAATTTAGTGCAATCCGGGATGAAGCTTTTAAAAGTTTTAACCGGTTGTTGGAAGTAGCTCCGGTTGGAATGCTCCTGTTTGATGGAAAAAAAATTTTCAAGGCCAATTCTGTTTTTAAGAAAATGGCAACGATCGTTGAAGATGAAAAGGGATTGTTACTTGCCGATTTTATTGATGAGGAATCATTTGGAAAAGTTGAAATATTGATTAAAAATCAACTGAAGAATGGTTCCAAAAAACAGCCCAACACAGTGGTGAAGTTTAAAGTACAAAATTCCTTTAACTCTTCAGTAAATCTTGTCGTAGTTGAATTTGAGCAATATTCGAATTATACGCTTTTCCTGGGCTTGTTTACCCCTGAGTCAGAAAAAGTTTCAGGATATGCCGATGAAATTTATAAGTTGCTAAAACTTGAAAACATTCAGATTTCTACAGACTTAGGCCAAAAAATAACTGAATTGTTTAAAAATAACCGAAGTAATTCTCAAAATACATCCGATTCGATTTTTACAACAAGGGAAAATCAGATACTTAATTTATCAATGGAAGGTTTACCCATAAAAGTTATTGCCGACAGGCTCAATATATCGGATAGGACCGTTGAGAAACATCGTACCAGGCTTATGGAAAAAACCGGCGCCGGGAATATGATTGAAGTGATTGTATATGCTTTAAAAAATAACCTGATCGAAATTTAGGTCATCCAGGATACTTGCCTGAAAAAAAACAGGCAACATTTCAATTTGAAGTGTTGCCTGTTTTTTTTAGAAAGGTAAATCGTTGCCAGAACCGTCGAGTGCTTCCGGAGGAACATCACCCACCGCGAATTCTGGAGGATAGTTTTTTGAACTGACTGCGTCGGAAGCACGCTCTATTTTCCAGGCATTTATGTTATGGTACCATTTCCCGTTAAAATCGCGCGATTCAACAGAGAAATAGACTTCTAACTCCATCCCTTCTGAAAATCCTTCCAGAAGCGATATTTTATCGCCAAATAGCGTGAAACATACCTTTTTGGGAAACTGTTCGTTTGTCTCGATCACGAAATCCTGTTTCTTCCATTCTTTTCCGGCTTTGCTTACGCCTGATTCAGGTTTTAAAATCTGAATCAAATTTCCTTTAACCTGCATGCTCATTTTAGAATTTTTTTAAGGTTGGCAGAAAAAAAAACACTCTTGCATTAGACTTGCAAGAGTGCTTTCAAATCTGAAAATCCGATTACTTCTTAGGTGCTTCTGGTTTTACAATGTCCAGCAATTCAACTTCAAAAATAAGTGTAGAGTTTGGTTTGATGTCTTTGCCGGCGCCTCTGTCGCCATAAGCCAAAGTTGCAGGTATGTATAATTCCCATTTTGAACCTACTGGCATAAGTTGCAAAGCTTCGGTCCATCCTGGGATAACACGGTTTACCGGGAATGTTTCAGGCTTGCCACGTTTAATCGAACTGTCAAATACTACACCTTCAAGGGTTTTTCCTTCGTAGTTGCATTTTACCTGGTCTTCGGCTTTTGGTTTCGGACCTGTACCGGCTTTAATTATTTTGTATTGCAAGCCACTTGGAAGGGTAACAACTCCATCTTTTGTTTTGTTGGCAGCAAGAAATTCGTCACCAGCTTTCTGGTTTTTTTCACCTTCAATTTTTGAAACCTCGGCAAAGAATTTTTGAATCGTTGCATTGGCTTTTGCTGGCTTAATCTGAACAGAATCGCCCATAAACGCCTTCTGGAAAGCCGAAATAAGAATATCCTTATTTAGCTGGTCAACACCAGGAGCTTCTTTCATCTGTTGTTTGTTGCTCTCGCCAATAAGTACGCCCAAAGCATAACTAACCGAATCGTTTTTGCTGGTCAGTTTTACTTCACTGTTTTTTGCTGAATTCTGGCACCCTGCTGCTCCTACGGTCAATACGAGCGCTGATGCATAAATAAATGATCTTAACTTCATGTTCGTTCTTTTTTATTATTAATTAAACAATTTCTAATAGTTCTACATCAAAAATCAGGGTTGCATTTGGGCCAATCATACCGCCTGCGCCCTGTTCTCCATAAGCAATATCCGAAGGAATGAACAATCGCCATTTTGCACCTACTTTCATCATTTGTAGCGCTTCGGCCCATCCCTGAATCACTTCGTTAACCGGGAAAATGGCAGGTTGCCTGCGCTCAACCGAACTGTCGAATACCGTTCCGTCGAGCAAGACACCATGATAATGGCATTTTACCTGGCTTTCGATGGTCGGTGATTCGCCATATCCTTCTTTCAATATTTTATATTGCAGGCCCGATTCTGTTTCATGGACACCTTCAATCATCAGGTTATTAGATAGGTATAGCACTCCTTCCTCATGATTTTTCTGCGCGTCCTCATCATTCTGCGAAAACATAAATTCCTGCAACGTCTGATTCGCCTGATCCATTGAAATTTTTGGGACATTTCCGGCAAAAATATCCTGAAGCCCGGCCAAAAATTGCAGGGCATCAATGTTTTTCACTCCTGATTGGATAAGATTTGATGAAATAGTCAACCCCAAAGAATATGAAAACTCCTCCAATTGGTCTTTGAATTGATAATCAGACATTTTAAAACGATGAATTTCAGGCTACGAATATAGATTAATTTTTATTACCAGCGAAGTGCTATTTGGCCTTTTTGCCCCGAAGTATTTCTTTTTTTCCGGCAGGTCCGGGCAGGCGTTCCATCTGAAATCCCGAAGAGGTAAGTGCCCTCCTCACAGAGCCTTTGGCGCAATATGTCAGTAGTAATCCGCCATTTTTTACTGCCAAACTAATCTTTTGAATTACTTCATCGGTCCACATTTCAGGCTGTTTTCCAGGTGCAAAAGCATCGTAATAAACCAAATCAAATTGAAGCAGTGGGTCAAATTGAAATGTCAGTAAATCGGCACCCAATTTTTGGATCCTGAAACCAGGCGCAATTTCAACCCAGGTATTCCATTTAGCCTGGTGCAATTGTTCAAAAAACAAACGGTATTCCTGAAAAACCTGAACAGGATAATTTAGTTGACTGTACTCTGTTTCATTTAAAGGGTATTTTTCGAGCGCTAAGTAGTTAATTGATAAGTTCATGGAATGTGAAAAACAATACGTCAGAAAGGCATTCAGTCCGGTACCAAACCCGATTTCGAGTATAGAGATTTCTTTCTGATTTGTTTTTAGCAGTCCCTGTTCGATGTAAATGTGCATCGATTCCTGAATGGCCCCGTGGACCGAGTGATAATGTTCGTCAATTTCGGGAAGATAAATTGTGTGCGAACCATCTTCGGTGAGCATAAACTCTTTTTGCATGCGCTTGATTGTAATGAAAGACACGGCAAAATAACTAAATTTACCGCCTTAAGAAAATGGAGGCTTAAATGTTACTGAAAATCTATCCTGAAAACCCGAACCCGAAAGATATCCGCCAGGTGGTCGATGTCCTGAAAAACGGAGGGATTATTGTGTATCCTACCGACACTGTTTACGGTCTGGGGTGTGATATTACCAACGCAAAAGCGGTTGAAAAGGTGGCCAGGTTCAAAAATGTGAAAGTCGAAAAATCGAATTTCTCATTTATTTGCAGCGATTTAAGCCATATTGCTAACTTCTCAAAACCGGTTTCAAACCCACTTTTTAAACTTTTAAAACATTATCTTCCTGGCCCGTTTACGTTTATCCTGAATGCCAACAACAACGTTCCCAAGTACTTCAAGGGAAAAAAGAAAACGGTTGGCGTTCGAATCCCTGATAATTCCATCATTATTGAAATTGTCCGCGAACTGGGTAACCCGATCATGTCAATTTCGATTCACGACGACGACGGAATTGTGGAATACTCAACCGATCCGGAATTGATTCACGAGAAATTCAAAGATTTCGCCGACCTGGTTATCGACGGGGGATACGGCGACAATATTCCATCAACAATTGTTGATTTCACTGAAGACGTGCCAGTTATTATCCGTCAGGGAAAGGGCATTTTCGAAGGTTGACCCAGCTCTTGATTATTCAGCATTCAGGTTGGCATAAAATGCGCCTTCTTCTTTGATCTTGAATAACTTATCACCCTGATTTTTGTTAGGCCCGATATTTCCAAAATATATTATTTTTTTAACCGGTTTTGAATTTGGATTTCCAGGGATAAGCGTTAATTCCAATTGATCAGGATTTTGCATGTATTTTTTTGAAGAATTGAGTTTTAGCCTGCTGTTTATGAACGCTACAAGATTTTCTTTTATGACCAAATCCTGATAGGCGACCGACTTTATCGAATCAAGCGAAATGACCTTGGTTTTATCCAGTTTTAAGTGAAAACAGACTTTTTCCACGGTTTTTTTCTCCTGCTCCGAAAGGTTTTTAGATTCTGTTGTAATCAGGTAATTGGTCCGGTGGTTAACTAAATGGATCATCAGGTTTTTGGTGTTGTAAACTAAAACGATATTTTGGTTGAGCAATTGCTTTTTCCCGTTTAATTCAATGACCTGAAACAGCAGGAAAAGTGAAAGGGTCGCAAAAAGCCAGGCTTTTTTCTTTGAATAAAGGAAAATGACGATTGCCGAAATGCACCCAAATAAAAGAAAAACCTGAAGCGGTGATACAACAATCCCTTTCCAAACGGCAAATGGCAAAGCATCCATCCATTTTAACGAAACCAGCATAAAATGGGTGATTAGTTGGATGAGCTTTCCTATAATCATCGCAAATACATGGAACTGGCTGAAAATGAAAAAAGCAAGGGTAAGCCAGATGATGAAAGTTGTTACCGGGATGACCACAAAGCTACTCAACCAGAATAAGTTAGGGAATTGATTAAAATAGAATATACTTAAGGGGAACGTTGTCAGTTGTGCGGCAACAGAAACTGTGAATAAACCCCAGGCCCATTTCATGATTGGATTGGTTATTTCAAACAAGCCAAACATGGCCGGCTGGATCAGAACTATCCCCAATATGGCAAGGTACGAAAGCTGAAACCCAATGTCGAAGATTACATCAGGGCCCAGCAACATCAGGAAAAGTGCCGAAGCGGTTAACGAATTGTAGATATTTACCGGCCTTTGCATGCTGTTGCCAATTATCACGAAAGTGAACATAACGGTGGCGCGCTGAACCGCAGGCGAGAACCCGGTCAGAAAGGCATAAATCCATAAAAATAAGATCATTACCAGATTAAAAATCAACGACCCGGCTTTTCCTCTTTTCAGGAACGACAACAAAAATCCAAGAATAAAATAGATCAAAGCCACGTGCAATCCAGAAACCGATAAAACATGCATGGCTCCGGTCGATGCAAAATAATCCAATGTATCCTGATCAATTTCAGTTCGGTAGCCCAAGGTTAAAGCTGAAACGACCGAACGTTCTTCGCGCTCCGGAATGGCAGTTGTTAGCAAGGAAATAAGCTTGTCGCGTGTTTTTTCGGCCAGATAAGTCAATCGGTTCGACTGATTCCCGGTTTTCAGGTATGACCCTTCAGGTAAATATACCGAAAACCAGATTCCGCGTTGGTGCATAATTGATTGGTAATCAATTTCGTGTGGATTTCCAGTATTCCTGATTTCCTGCGGTTTGGCCAAAATAACCAGTTGATCACCAGTCGTAATTGATTCGTTGAAATTATCTTTGCTGAAATAGGCCGTAACTTTTTCGGGTTGGGCCTGATTTTTATTTTGGATCAGAAGTATAGTCTGGAATGTTTTCGCCTTTTCTGCCGGTTTTTGGCAAACTTCGGCCAGAAAATAGTCTTTCCGGCTGAACATGGTTTCTTGTTTTTTGCTGTTGTTTTGCGGATAAAATATTCCGGAAGCAAAAATAAGAGCCGCCAGAACGAAATTCTGGATACGGATTTTATTGAAATTGTCAGAATTCCAGAGGAAGGCCAGGGATGAAACCAGGATCGTGATAATACCTGCAACCCAATGAAGATCAATTGCGAAATAATGCGAAACTAAAATACCAGCCATGAACAGACTGGTAATCCGGATGAAAGGAATTTTCTGAAAAATGTTTTGCATTTACGGCACGGTTGATTTTTATGCCGGATACGTTAATTGTATATTTTGGGTTTATTGAACGGAATAAAATTTTCTGAAAAGCATACTTTTCATACACGAACGACTGGATTTGGTATATGAAATGACCGGTTTTACTTGCCTGGAACTTTAATTTTGTATTTGGGAATGACTTTTCCTTTTGAGATGGCGGTCAGTTTGCTTTTCAGGATCCGTTTTCTGAGTGGGTTCAGGTAATCAACAAACATGACGCCTTCCAGATGGTCGTATTCGTGCTGGATTACGCGTGAAGTAAATCCGTGGTAGGTTTCTTCGTGTTCGTTAAAGTCTTCGTCGTAGTATTTTATTCTGACCGTTTCGGGGCGCAAAACATCTTCACGGATTTCAGGCAGGCTTAAACAACCTTCATTCATAACCCATTCGTCGCCCGATTTTTCCAAAATTTCAGGATTGATAAAAGCCTTGGTAATTCCACCCGGTTCTTCATCGTCGTTGATCGTGGTGTCAATGATAAATACACGGATGCCCTGTCCGACCTGGGGTGCAGCCAAACCGACCCCGTCAGAATTGTACATGGTATCGAACATGTTTTGAACAAATCTTTTTAAATCATTAAACTCTTTTGTTATTGGTTCGGCCTTTTTTCTTAGCACAGGATCACCAAATACGGTAACCGGGTAAATCATCTGTTATATTTTTTTTGTTCTAAATAACTTTGTAAAATTATTGTGGCGCTAACGCCATCAATTGTTTCCTTGTTCTGACGGTCTTTTTTTTTCAAGCCAGCGTCAATCATGGTTTGAAAGGCCATTTTTGAGGTAAACCGTTCGTCAACCTGCTCCAGTGGCATTTCAGGGTAATCCTTTTGAAACTTTTTCAAAAAAGGATTGATGTATTGAACGGCTTCGGAAGGCTGATTGTTCATTTGCATGGGATATCCGACTATAACTTTTTCGACATTTTCCTTCGAGAAATAGTCTTTCAGGAAAATCCAAACCTCATGGGCAGGAACTGTTGTCAGCCGGGTTGCAATCAACTGAAGGGGGTCAGTTACCGCAATCCCAACGCGTTTCCGTCCGTAATCAATCGCTAAAATTCGTCCCATGAAAATCAAATTTGCGGCAAAAATAACAATATTTAGGCTATAAAATGCTTGCTTGTGTTTAATGGTCAGGCAAACACAGGTTAAGTATTACTAAATGCTCTTTTTCAAGATGATATTCATGTATCTGGGTTTTTCGCTTGTACTTCGGTATTTTTGATAAAATTATTTCCAGATCTTAATGCCAGCCTACCTCATAAGGTGATTTTATGTTTGTCAAACATCCGATTTTTTCTAAAAATTGGATGATAAATGGTGATTTTTCGCTACTTTTAATTCCTCAACTTATAAACCAGACATGAAATCAACTTTAATTACTTTAGTTATTGCTTTTATCAGCATTTATGCCTTTTGTCAGGAAATTAACGGGCCGGTGCTCAAAAAAGAGCTTGCCGGAAAGTACGAAGGTGAACTCAAGAAAGGACTTGCTCACGGTCAAGGGACTGCTGTTGGGCAGGACACTTATACCGGACGCTTCAACAAAGGGCTTCCTGATGGCGAAGGCACATACACTTTTGGGAATGGAGACTTTTACCGGGGTGGGTTTTCGAAGGGCCTTTTCTCGGGAAAAGGGATTATGATTTTTAAAAAAGCCAGTCGAGACAGCATTGTTGAAGGCTATTGGCAGGTCGGAAAATATGTTGGAAAAACCATGGTTGAGCCGTATGAAATCTCGAATAAAACCGGAAGTGCCAACCCGAGCATCATCAGGAGTGGCGATGGCAATAAGGTTGAAATCGTGGTTATGGATCCGTTCAATGCCTATGTTGAACCACAGATCATGGCAACTGGTGAATTTACGTATGAAAACTATTATTCACGAAATGCATATAACGATGCTAAATTTCCAATCTCTTTCGACATCCGGTATAGCTGTACAAACAGGATGCGTTCAGGAATTATCGAGAGTACGATTCGGATTACAATTAATAAACCCGGGAGTTGGCTTATCACAATTCGCAATTAGCCAAGCGGACCCGGACTTCCAGTTTAAAATTAAGGATGTGCATTTACGGCTTAATCTTCTGAAACAATCCCGTGAGTTTTTCATTGTAAATGGCTTTGATCTGGGCTTCACTGTCGCCGATGGGTTTTACCGGGATCAAGTCCATCACTTCGTCGGGTTTCATTCCGGAGTGGTACATGGTGTTGAGGGTGGCATTCATGGTTTCGTAAATTGTTTCGCGGCATTCGGCTTCCGTCAGGCCAAATTGCTTACCCAATTTTTCGATTTCGTTAAACTGAAACCAGAAATAAGTAGGCAGCATGGATGAAATCAGCGCGTATCCCTCTAGCTTTTCTTCGGCAGTTTCGATGGTCTGCCCAAGCAGATTGAGCATTTCCAGAATATACCATTTCTGGATTTCAGACATTCCGGGGGCAAAACTGACCGGATTGTACCCGTGATTCATAACCGAGGTGGCATTCGGAATTAACCGGACAATCTGTTCAACAGGTTTCAGCACAGCCGCCATCTTTGCAATGGTAATTTTGGGGGCCAGCGAAATAAAAATCGTTTGTTCATTAACTGCACCGGTAATTTTCTCAAGGGTTTCCATGATTACCGGGGGGTGCAAAGCCAGGAAAACAACGTCCTTTTTTGCAGCTTCCGAAGCAGAATCGAGGGTTTGGATGAACGGAAATTTTTGCTTTAGCGACTGAAGGGTTTCGGGATTGGAGTCGAAAACCGAGATCGAATCGAAAATGGCTTTCTTATTTACAAAGGCTTGCAGAAAAATCCGGGTAATCCGGCCGCCGCCAATAAAACCGAGTGATTTAGTTTTCATGAAATTTGAGTTTTTATTGGTTAATAAATGATAACAGCTTCTTTTATCAAATTTACAACTTCTTTAGTTACGGGTGGCTTTTCCTATCTTAAATCTCAGAAAAGTCACCCACAAAGTTATGCACTTGGCTATGAGATTATTTGACTCCTTTTGTCTTCAAGACCTTTACCAGGTCTTCTTCAGGGAAATAACCCACGTGCCGTGAAAACTCTTTCCCGTTTTCGTCTAAAAACACCTGGGTCGGAATAGATTCTATCCCATACGTTTTTGCAAAAGGCTGTCCTTCGGGTGTCCAAACATCGTGAAAAACCACCTTTACCTGACTTCCGTACTTTTCCTTAATTGATTTCATCACCGGTTGCATTTTCTGGCAGGGGATGCAGCGTACCGAGCCAAGCTCGATAAAGGTCACTTTGTATTTCACCGCGTCCTTCTTTTGTTCGGTTGCGGGTTTCTGCTTCACTTCCGGAGTTGTATTTTGAGCATAGCCGGTTACCAAAATACTGACTAATAAAATCAGTATGATTGTTAGTTGTTGAAGATGTTTTCTGTTCATTTTTAGCTTTTAATCAATCACATATTTTGCCAAACTGTTCTTAATGACTGGCATTATAATCATAACTACCGGAAGGGCTACCACGAAAGAAAGTCCCCATGATTTTATCCATTTTCCTACAAATCCTGCGTGATAGCCAAAGTTTACCGACACGATTACAAACGTTACCACCAGGGTCATTATCAATACCATAATGAATAAGGTAATCTTCATCTCGTTTTTTCTTGTGATTTTCATCTTACTAAAACATCAGGTTATTTTTCAACCAATAAACGCATGGCCTCGGTTGAAGCGCTCATTACGGTTGTTCCTTTCACAAAACGGGCTAAAAGCAAAGCATCAACGATTTCATCTTTGCTAATTCCCTTTCGTATGGCCACTTCGGTGTATTGAGCAATGCAGCGTTCCGAACCCAGCGCGGCGCTGATTGCAATACTCATCAGTAATTTATACTTCGGTGGTATTTGCGATCCTCCCATGGCGAAATTTTTGTTTGCAGCATGTTCAAACACCGCTTTCTCATTCAGTTTCGAAAGCAATTCCATTGTTTCAGGTTTTCTTCCTAAATCAGCAGCCATCGCTTCCAGTAACTGCTCAATCGTCATTGAAATTTTCTCTTCCATAATCTTAAAATTGAATTTTTGTTTTTCATTTTATTCTAAGAGCCTGTTTAAATTTCTTACACAGAGAATTATTCCTTCCAAGAATGAGAATTCAGATAACAATTAAAGTTATGCCCAGATGAAAATTCGATTGAGAGAAAGAAAAGAGTTACACAGAGATTGAAAATCGCTTGCGATTTTCCACTCTGTGAAGCTCTGTGTTTCTCTTGGTGTTCCTCTGTGTAAGTTATAAATGATTTTTAAACAGTTTCTAAATCCGGCCCGAAAAGTCATCCGATGAATATTTTATTCAGTTAATTGTGAATTCATCGGATGACTAAGCAATCGCTTCTTAACTTTTCGGAGCAGGTTCAATGTTTACTTTCACTTTCTTCGTATCGGCTATATAGGCGTACATTGGCACAAAAATCAGGGTCAACAGCGTGCCAATCAGTAAGCCGCCAATGGCCACGTCGGCTAACGGGCTTAAGCGTTCCAAACCAACGGCCTGTTCAAGGGCAATCGGGATCATCCCGGCGATGGTACCAAAAGCCGTCATCATCACCGGGCGAAAACGGATACGCACACTTTCAACCGCACTTTCGTACGGTGTTTCGCCACTTTCGCGATGGTGCTGGTAAAAGTCAATCAGCAGGACGGCATTTTTAATGATGATCCCAAACAGGAGCAATATTCCCAGTAAACTCGGCATACAGCTTGGTTTGTGGAACAAGAGCATTCCCCAGGCCGCGCCGATCATGGAGAGCGGCAATACAATGATCATGATAAA
>JBBIHV010000046.1:0-24562 GCA_037446835.1 Sunxiuqinia sp.
GCGAAGCCCGGTCAGGACTTCTTCCCGCTCACGGTCAACTACCAGGAGAAGTTCAAGAAGTACAATGCTGTACTGAAGATTACATAGAATGGCTCGAATCAAAAGTTGATATTAATATAAAATCAATTGAGATTTTGAAAGAATTTATCCGATTAGCTGATGAATTTGGCATTTATCTAGGCTATTTTAAAGGAACATATCTGGCTGCAAATAAACTACTCAAAAGTTTCAAGATGCTGCCAGTTAAGTAGTACATAACTAGTATGTATCACCAAATATATGGTACTTTTTTCAATTTTTATTTGTATTGAGCATATTTTACCTTAATTTTTTTTGTTCAACCGGCCCCACTGGAAGCCTGTCGAGTGGGCTGATAATATTTTTTGCAGCATGGGGAGTAATGTGCGTGTAAATCATCGTGGTTTTTATGCTGCTATGCCCAAGCAATTGCTGTATGTAACGAATGTCTGTTCCTCCCTCTAATAAATGGGTCGCAAAGCTATGCCGAAGGGTATGTACAGTCGCTTTCTTTTCGAGCCCTGCCTTTGAAACAGCATTGGCCATAACCTGCTGCACCGTGCGCCCACTCAAAGCTTCACCTTTATACTGACCCGGAAAAACCCAATCGTTGCCTGGGTACATTTTACGGTAGTCGGCTAAGTATTCAACCACCGAGTAGGGCAACATCACAATCCGATCCTTGTTCCCTTTGGTTTGTTTAATGTGTATCTTATACTCGTCAAACAAAATATCACCCCATTTTAATTCTACAATTTCACTCCGCCGAAGCCCGGCTCCATAGCCAATCAGCAACAACAATTTGTGCTTCGGATTATCAACAAAACTAAAAATGCGCGAGCATTCTTCCATCGTCAAAACAGTTGGCAAATGGTATTCTCTTCGTGGCCGTGGAAGCCTGATTTCAAATTCACATCGTTTTAATACTGTGCGGTAATAATACTTTAAAGAATTAATTAACATATTTAAACTCGACACAGAAAGCCCTTTCTCAACCATACCGGCCAAATGTTTTACCACTTGCATCTCGCTCAAAATATCCGGATTTTCGTAACAATTGATGCGTAAAAACAAGTTGAACGAGTTCGTATAATTCTTGATGGTATTAGCACTGTAATTCTGTGCCATCAGGTAATCAATCATTGCCAGGGTATAAGTCCTGGCCATCACCGGGATCTGTTGCAGCAAACTTTCCCTCAAATTTCGCAATTGCGATTCCTTTTTATTGATTGCATTGTACTTTTTTAAATATCGCTTGGGTAAATTATTGTGAATCGGGATATTCAGTTCTCCGGAAATTTTTTTCAGGTTATCGAATACATCCGGTGTGGCATTCAGCAAATACGCTCCATTGGCTTTGCTGTAACGGCTTCCTTCCCACCGTTTGACTTGCTCAATCAAATACGGTATGGGCGGACAACTTAGTATCATCCACTTTTTGTCCTGTAAGTATTCATTCAGTCCGATAAAGGTATTCGGGTTCGAAACAACCGTTTCCAGGTTAAAATATTCAGGCGGAAAGATTTCACCGATACCAAGTAATGCTTCGACTTTCAGTTTTACATTGACATGCCGAAGTACAAAAAAGGCTTTCTGACGTTTATTCCAGTAAACCCCTTTGATGTCCATCAGTTTGGGCGTGATGCCTTTCCGGAAAGGGACTTTTAAAATCCAGTATTTACCTAAGCTTCCTGTTAAAACAATTTGATCGGCAAATTCAGGGTCTGTGCCCTTATGTTCGGCCTTTTCGGTGGGCCGAATTTCGCAGATTTCCTCAGCTATGTGAACAGTTTCATGCCCGATTAAAGCAGGTTCAGTGTGCCGCTCATTGTTTTCATCATTTATAATTTCAACACCATCAAAAGTAAGCTTTATCAGATTGTAATTTTCCTTGTTATACAACACATACCAGCATTTATTGGTCTGGCTCCAGGATGCGCCAATACTTCTGGCAATGGCCTTCAATCCTTCATCAAATCCGAAGTAGATACCAATCTGGTCGTTTCCCCTGTGAAATATTTTCCTGAGTTGAACCATCGTTGAATGATTAACGAACAATCAAAGTTGGATTACCTAAATTTATGAAATATAAACCACATGATTATCAAAATTAATTATCAAATATTCGCACAGTAACTCAGCGCCATCAGGTAATCTGGTATCCACCTCATCACATTGCTGTAGTATGTCCTTCTAAATTTGCGATTATCTTATTCGGAGCGGGTGCGAGGGCCGTCAAAACGCCCGGCTGAGGGTTCGTTCTGACAAGATTTTTGCTTCCTTTTTATCGATTGGAAAAGGAAGGGCCAGTTTGGCATGAGGACAAAGGCTTTCTGGCGTTTATTCCAGTAAATCCCTTTGATGGCAATTAATTTGGGGGTATATTCGAATGATGAAACGAATTTCTACCGGTTAAACGCCAGCCTCTTTCCCTGAATCTCCGAAACCACCTCGCCCTGCGCATAAACCAGGTTCCCATTCACAAAAGTAGCATGTACCTGATGCGAAAACGTTTTGCCTTCGAATGGCGACCAGCCGCATTTGTACAAAATATTTTCAGCAGAAACCACCCACGATTGGGCCGGGTCAACCAGCACCAGATCGGCATAGTACCCCTTGCGGATGTAGCCACGGCGGTCGATTCGGAACAGATCGGCCGGGGCATGGCACATTTTTTCGACCACTTTTTCAAGCGAAATCGTGCCTTGCCTGCTCTTTTCGAGCATAGCCACCAGCGAATGTTGCACCAGCGGCCCGCCCGACGGCGCTATAAAATACGAATGTTCTTTTTCCTGAAGCGTGTGCGGGGCGTGGTCGGTGGCTACCACATCAATTTTATCCGAACGCAAAGCTTCCCAAAGTGCAGCTTTATCTTCAGCCGTTTTGATGGCAGGGTTCCATTTAATGCGGTTCCCGTGTGTCATATAATCGTGTTCGTCGAACCACAAATGATGCACACAAACCTCGGCGGTAATGTGTTTTTGCGACACCGGCCCCGAACTGAAAAGCTTCATTTCTTCAGCCGTCGAAAGGTGCAAAACATGCAATCGTGTCCCGAATTTGGAAGCCAGCTCAACCGCTTTGGCCGACGATTTGAAACAGGCTTCGGCGCTGCGGATTTTCGGATGGGCCGAAAGCGGGACAAATTCACCGTACTTTTCGCGATAAATGGCTGTATTTCGAATGATGGTCGGTTCGTCTTCGCAATGCGTGGCCACCAGCAATTTGGTATTCCTGAATATTTCTGAAAGAACGTCCTCGTTGTCAACCAACATGTTGCCGGTCGATGATCCCATGAAAATTTTGATCCCGCAAACCTTTGTCCCGTCGGTTTTTAGCACTTCGTCCAGATTGTCGTTGGTGGCGCCCATGTAAAACGAATAGTTGGCTGCCGAAACCTCAGCGGCACGCTGATATTTCTGTTCGAGTATTTCCCGGGTAACGGCCTGCGGATTGGTGTTGGGCATTTCCATGTACGAAGTTACCCCACCAGCCACGGCAGCCCGCGATTCGGTTGCAATTTCGCCTTTGTGGGTCAGGCCAGGCTCGCGAAAATGCACCTGGTCGTCGATCACCCCCGGAATGAGGTATTTGCCCCCGGCATCAATAACTGCTGCTCCTTTGTGCATTTCCTCCGGGATATTGTTTCCTTCAATGACACGTGCGATCAATTCTCCGTCAATCAGGACCGCTCCGGCGAAAATCCGTCCTTCGTTAATGATTTGGGCATTTTTAATGAGTGTCTTCATGGTATTTGTTTTTATTCAATCCGGCAATTCAACCAAAATTACTGAATATATAAACAAAAAGACCGCAACCGCGGTCTTTTTGTTTATATATTTATTTTTCAGGGCGTTACAGCATTACTTTTTCGTGATGGGCAAACCAGCTCCTGACCTTCATTTTCAGTACGCCCCACAGCGCTTCGTTAAAAATGCCACCGCTCATTTTTGAGGTCCCCAGTTTCCGGTCGGTAAAAATGATGGGCACTTCCACAATTTTGAAACCGTGTTTCCAGGTCTTAAATTTCATTTCAATCTGAAACCCGTAGCCTTTCAGCCTGATGCTATCAAAATCAATGGTTTCCAGCACTTTTCGGTGGTAGCATTTAAACCCGGCAGTTGTATCCATAATTTTCATCCGGGTAATCGTCCTGACATAAACCGATGCCAGGTACGACATCAATACACGCCCCAGTGGCCAGTTAACCACATTAATTCCTGAAATGTACCGCGAACCGACGGCCAACCCTGCATGTTGTTCAACGCAGGCATCATAGAGCCGCTCCAGATCTCTGGGATTGTGCGAAAAATCGCAATCCATTTCAAAAATATAGTCGTACTTTCGCTCCAGCGCCCAATGAAACCCTGCCAGGTAAGCTTTGCCAAGCCCCTGTTTGCCGGCACGTTTCAGGATGTGAAGTTTTTCGGGATATTCGGGCATCAGCCGTTCAACAATGGCCGCAGTCCCATCCGGCGAATTGTCGTCGATAATTAAAACCTCGAAGGGTATTTTCAATGAAAAAACCTTGCGGATCATTCGCTCGACGTTCTCTTTTTCATTGTAAGTTGGAATTAAGACCAGGTTCTGATGCACGTTTGCCAATTTTTTTAAGATTATGCTACGAAAATACGTCTTTTTGTGAAGCAGACCAGCCCGAAGAAACATGTTTAACAAATTTTAGAAGTTTCAACCTTTCCGAAAAGCAAAAAAATATGCACAAGCGCCAATTTTTAACTCTTTTGTAATCCGGAAAGTTTACCTTCAGGTCTTAAAAATTCTGATGCCATGAACCTCAAAATTCCTTTTGTCATTTGTTTTAGCCTCATCGTTGGTTACTTAAACGCGCAACCGGTTGCCAACAGCCTGAAAGTTGTTTCGTCGCCCTCCGGAAATTTATATACACACATCAACAAAAAAGGCAAAACTGTGATCCCCAATGGCCGGTTTATTACTCCCTTCGGAAAAACAATTGTCGTTGCGCCACACCCTTTCGGCCTGACCCTGAGCCCTGATGGAACGGTTGCTGTTACCGCCAATTCGGGCACTGATCCCATTTCCATCTCAATTATTAAAAACCTGAAATCAAAACATCCAACCGTATTGCAAGTTCCACCTGGCGCGTCAACCGACAAAGGGGTGCTGGCTTCTGTCTTTATGGGACTGGCCATTTCGCCCGACAATAAAACCGTTTTTGTGGCTGGCGGACAGGCAAACAAAATTTTCATTTTTTCAACTGAAACCGGGGCCAAAATCGATTCGGTTGATTGTTCGGTGGCCGAAAACGGGAAAAACACTCCGGACGGCTACATTGGCGACCTGAAACTGAGCAAAGACGGGCGCTACCTGTTTGCCGTCGATCAGATGCTTTTCCGGATGATTGTGGTGGACACCCGGCTGAAAAAAGTAATTGCCAGTGCAAAAACAGGACGATACCCGTTTGGCATCATCCTTTCGCCCGACCAGAAAAAAGTATATGTGGCCAACGTGGGCCTGTTCGAATACAGCAAAATTGGCAAACTCGAAGCCGAAAAAGACTACAAAAATGCGCTCGATTTTCCGCCTTTTGGGTTCAATACTCCGGAAATGAAGAACGGAACCCGGATTGGCTCGCTGGATGTTCCCGGCCTGGGCGATCCAAATGTTCCCGAGTCGTTTTCGGTGTGGTCGTTTTCGGTCGCCAATCCCGGAAAGCCTGAAATCCGGGCAAAGGTAAAAACCGGCACACTGGTTGGGCAAATCGTAGAAGGCATTCCGGCAGTAGGCGGCTCCAGCCCCAATTCGCTGGCAGTGACCAACCGGTACGTTTTTGTGAGCAACGGCACAAACGACAACATTTCGGTAATCGACCTGCTTCGCGACACCATTGCAGCCGTGATCCCGCTCAAACCCGACCCGGCTGTCAGTCATTTTCGCGGTGTAATCCCTTTTGGGCTGGCCGTTTCGCCCGATCAGAAAAAGCTGTTTGTTGCCGAAGCCGGGATTAACGCCATTGGTGTGATCGACATTCCGTCGCTGAAAGTCACCGGCCACATCCCGGCCGGTTGGTTCCCTTCCAAACTTGAAATCACGCCCGACGGTAAAACGCTGGTGGTAAGCAATGCCAAAGGTTTTGGCAGCGGGCCAAACGGCGGAAAATCATTTCAGGAGGGAAAAGAAGGCAGCTACATTGGCAACCTGATGAAAGGATCGGTTTCGGTAATGAAAATTCCGGAGGAAAAAGAATTGTCGCGGCTGACTAAAAGAGTAGTTGACAACAACTTTAAAATTGAAGATTACAATCGGGCGGAAAAATCACGCTCCGGAAACCCCGTCCCGATGTATGGCGGCGAAAAGGAAAGTCCGATAAAATACCTGGTTTTTATCTCGAAGGAAAACCGGACGTACGACGAAATTTTCGGGCAAATTAAAAAAGGCAACGGCGACCCCGCAATTGCCCGGTACGGGCTGAATGCCACATTTTCCAACCACAGCAAATCGTTGAAAGTTGAAAAGGCCACGGTAATGCCAAACCACCTCAAGTTGGCTGGCGAATTTGCCATGGCCGATAATTTTTATGTCGATTCGGACGTTTCGGCCGATGGGCACCGCTGGCTGGCAAACACTTATCCAAACGAATGGGTTGAATCGGCGGTACCGGCAAGTTATGGCGGGGGCCGCGAGTACAAGGCCAGCTCGAAAGCGCCGGGCAGCCTGGCCATGACGGGTTCGGCCGGGGCTGTTTATCCTGAAGATTACAACGAAGCTGGTTCGATGTGGGACCATCTGGAACGGAACAAAATCGAGTTTTTCAACTTCGGTTTCGGAACCATGTTCGAACCCGCATTTTACGAGGCCGCCTTCAAGTATTCCGGCGTGAAACATTACGTCAACTTTCCGGTACCGCTGCCCATGTTTTCGCGTACCTCAAAAACATACCCAACGTTCAACACAGCCATTCCCGACCAGTTCCGGATCAGCCAGTTTATCAAAGAATTTAATGAAAAATGGATGAAGCCGGGGGCCAAAATGCCGTCAGTTGTCACGGTAATTATTCCAAACGACCACGGGGCAGAAGAACGCCCGGCGGCTGGTTATCCATTCAGGGAAAGCTACATGGCCGACAACGACCTGGCTGTTGGCCGCATTGTGGAATACTTGTCGCACACGCCTTTCTGGAAAAACATGGCCATTGTTATTACTGAAGATGATGCCCAGAACGGCATTGACCACGTGGATGCCCACCGGAGCGTGCTGATGGTTATTTCGCCCTACGTGAAACGGGATTATGTTTCGAAAGTGCATTACAGCTTCGGAAGTATTTTTAAAACCTTCTGGAACGTGCTTGGAATCCCCTACCTGAACCAGTACGATGCCGCGGCAACGGATTTTGCCGATTTTTTCAGGAGTACTCCCGATTTTACGCCCTACGAGGCGGTCCCGGTCGATCCCCAAATTTTTGACCCCAAAAAAGCGCTGACCCCGCTCGACGAAAAATTCGACTGGAAGGCGTTGAAAGAATCGCCACTGATTGATGATGTAAAAGACATGCAGGAAGATCAGAAGGAAAAACCCGAATACCGGCTTGAAGATCAGAAAAGGAAATAGCCGGAAAATTCATCAGTATAACAAGTTCAGGGCCCGAAAATCAGTATATTCTGTATTGTTAAGCCATTTGTTGAAGTCACGCTGACAATTCAAGGTAGGTTCGCTGGTTTTTGTCAGAGTCGTATGGTTGTGCCAATCCTCATTCCTAAATGTTTCTCAAGTTTGGTGTCTTCAGGAAGAAAACCCTTTGTTTTGTATAGGAATCCCAGGTCGAGAGAGAATCCGTGCATCAATCCGGCCCTTTTGTTTGGAAAGAAATATCGGAGGTTTGCATCAAGCGCGCCGCCTGAAAAATGCTTCGAGGTATTAAAATCGAAGTTTACAGGTTGTTGCCAGAAATGTCCGGCCAAATCAGCCGACAACCGTTCAACGGGATGATAATCAATCAGGTTGACGCCAAATCCGTTAAACCAATGAGCTTTGTTTTGAAATTGCCGGACATAAAATCCGAAGTTGAGTGATTTGTGTTTTAGCCAAACATTTTCGTCGATAAAATCGCCAAAAGGCGACATGGTGTAGCCCATGCCCGCATTGAAACTGGTGTTTGTGGTCAGTTTGAAATTGCTTTTCCCGATCATGAGCGGATTCAATAAATTCAGGAATGAACGAAGCCCCAACCGGTTTATAAACTTTCGTTCTTCGGTTGTGAGGCTTGCATAGCTGGTATAGCGATAAAAATCCATTGCAGGCCTGAAAAGGTGCCGGGCGGCTCCGTAGGTGTCAAATCCAACAATATCCCGTCTGAGTTCATTCGTCTCTTCGGTTAATCCGGGTTCGTATTTGATAAGGCCCAGCGCATAATATTGGATGATTTCAATTTTTCGCAGCCAATATTCGATCATGAAATTTTTGAAGTCGTCTTGTCCAAAGCTTCCGATTGATTCCAACTGTTTTGTCAGCATGTAATCCGATTCCAGTCCGGCGGTGTGCAACCTGATGAAGGCCGGCAAATTGCGGTTGCGAAAATCCATTAAAGTCTTGTCAGTCACTCCATCAACAACTCCTGAACCTCTTCGGTTAAGAAAAGGGCGCGAGATGGAGCCAATGTCGTAGGCGGTGAGAATGGTCCGGTGCCCTTCTTCATGAGACAAAGGCCTTAGCAAAATGACCTGTGCCCCAATTTGTATGAGGTAAGCCAGTTTGGCGTTCCCGGTTACCGAATACAGTTCGCGGGCAAACAGCCGATAGCCCGACAGGTAATTCAGGTCGAACTGGCGCATGGTAAAAAGTTGCGAAGGCGAATCACGCAGGATAAAACTGTAATTCGTTAGTTTTAGCGAGTCGTTTTGGGCAAAAGAATTGCAAAAAGTGAGGATCAGTATGCCGGTTATCCATATCTTCTTCATTGAATAAAGATAGGAAAGAAAATTCGGTTGGGAATAAATTTGACATACAAATATCCGGTTATCAGCCCCAAATGTACAAGCCAGATTCCGTCGTCTGACAGAAAGATGATGAAATAGAAATCAGCTTGTTTGCATTTAGGCCAATAGCCGGATATTCAGGATAAACGTTTATTTTGCCAGGGTATTTACTTTTCTACCGATCGCAGATATTCAACCACTGATCTGGCCTGTGCCTGGTTGAGCCCGGGGTCGGTCATTACTACGTTGTTGAATTTAGCGATCAGCGCTTTAATGTACGGATCGGTTTTCTGCATACTTGAAGTGTTCAAAAGCAGGTTCATAATAAATTCAGGAGCCCGGTCTTTGGCAATATTCCGGAGCGGCGGGCCAACCTTCACCTGATCCAATTCGTGGCATAGTGCACACGTGTTGGTGAAAATAGTTTTTCCCTGACTTACCATTTTTGCGTCGATGGGGCCAACAGTCACCGTTTTAATTGGGCCAACTCCCTTATCTCCTTTAGGATAATTTGGCTGGGCAATGGCGGCACTCATACACAGGAGCGATGCAACTGCCGTGGAAGAAATCAAAATCAAAAATTTATTTTTCATAATATATTAATTAAAAATTGAACCATGCTAAGAGGTAAAGGGCATTGTTGTCGGCTGCCGACCTGCCCATGCCATTGTAATTAGCCGAACTTCCATCAAATTTATTAAAGGTAACATATTGGATTGAAAATTTGGTATTGTACCAGGGCAAATATTCGATCTGATAAAGAAACCCGCTACTGTTTGGTTTCCCGGTCACACTGCTCACAACGCTGGCATCGGCGGTACCCGAAGAGTTAAAATAACCAATTGTTGCGCCCAATCCATTTTTTAAATACACGTTTCCGTCAAGTTTAAAGGCGTTTAGCTTGAAATTATTGGCCGAAGAATTCCGGTCTTCCGTTTCACTAATCAGCGACGAATGCAAAGTGAATGAGCCTGAAGTGAATGTCCGGGCATACTGAAAATCAAATCCAACATCGGTAAATTTATCCATTTTGCCTGAAATACCGCTTATGTAATGATTGGAAGAAATTCCGAACGTACCAAGCTCGGCATAATTCTCGCCCCAGGTATGTTGGAGCGCCACCCTCCAATAAGGGGCCACGCCTCTAATGGTCATCCTGCTTGTTGAATCAGCCGGATTGGCCGCTCCCTGTGGGGAAGACCGATAAAGTGTCAATTCAGTATATAAGAAGTTGTCGAATAAGGAGTAAGCTCCCAACCCCGCCACTTGCAGGCCCAGGTTTTGGATAATGGTCGATTTTGTGGGAGAATTGGCTGCGCCTGACGATGCATAAGGGACACCCCAGGCCGGAGTCGTATTCCAGACATCTTGTACCGTTGGATTATTGTTTAAGGTAAGCCCATAAAGCAGACTTTTCATTCCAATGCTTGTTTGGTTTGAATATCTTAAATCGGCATTGTCCATGCCAAAAGTTTGCCCGTCGTAGGTCATTTGAATAAAAGTGCCGATATGCGGCGTTATTTGCCCGGCATAAAACATGCTCAACTGCTGCGGGAACGCAACGGTATTGTTTTGGGTACCATCAATGGCTTTTGCATTACTGGTGAACGAGGTTTGGATCATGGCCGACAGGGGCAGGTTGTCGAGCAATTTCAACCGGGTTATTTTATCGCTGTCGGTTTTCGATTCAATGGTCTTCATCATAGTCATGGTATAACCATTCATTTTAAATTGCCTCCCAAACGGGGTAAGTTCAGGAAAAGAATAATGACAGGCCGTGCACGACATCCCGGTTTGTCTTGCAAAACTAGGTAACGCTTCGGTTACACCAACATTTGCAAGCGAAATGAGAACAACAATCAACAGTTTCTGAATGTTAATCCAGGCAGAACAGGTTTCAACACTTTTTATTGCACTCACGGAGTGGCTACATCCTCTTAAGCTTAAAAATCTTTTCATTTGAACAGTTTTAGCGTTATCAATAAAAATTTGTTTTGAAAGACAAGAGTACGAAAATTTACAGATATTATTATCTTTTAATCCAATTTTGAATCATTCTTCAGCTGAAATGAAACAGTGATGCCAGATTGTGAAAAAAAAGTGAGAACCAACAAATAACAGGTTCAAGGTTAGTTTTGGCTATTTTCAATGAGGGTTTAAAAACTTTATCGTTCCGACAAATTTGCTTGTTCGTTTTGTTCCAGGTATTTTCAAAAAAAAGGTAAGGTTTTCAGGAGTTAAAGCTATATAAATTTTTTCATTCGGCATTACAGTTGGATTTGGAATTTGGCTCGTATGCCAAACATCGGGGCGCCCAAAACTGATATGGAGTTTACGCGCCAAATTGCCTCGATACGGAACAACCGAAAAATGTTTTCGACACCGGCGCCCAATTCCACGTATGGATTTTTCATTTGGGTGATGCTGAGCGGCAATTCCACAACTTCCTGGTTTTTGTTGTTAAACGTTCCGACCATTGCCTTAGCCGACAAAACCTCGCGCAGCCCGATCCTTTTCAGTAAAGGCATCCGGTTGAAGAAAAACCCGCCGAGGTGGTACTCGAAATACCCGTGGATGTATTTGTCGTGTACATATTCCAGGTAATTCAGCATGTTGAAATCGTACGAAAAGTAACCTGCCGTTTCGTTCCCACGAGGAATATCGAGCATCGTGTAAGGAAGTTTGCCCACATAAAATCCGGCTTCAATCGCATATTTAACATACGTTTGCCCCAGGTTCACGACTTGCTGCACGGTGGTGAATACATGCCCGTAATAGTTTTCTTTTCCGGAGTAAAATACCTGGCCTCCACCAACAGCGATGTGGATAATCGGGTAATTGGTAGTCATGTATATTCGCAGGAATTTGTCGTCAATGAGTTTTTCTTTCCACGAAATACGGGTGTCAACACTCAAATCAACGGCTGAAACAAATGGTACGGGCATCCCATTCCGGAGGAACGGATAAAACTGAGGTGAATAATGACGGATGTAGCTGGCGCTCAATTTATTCAGCAATCCCGGATGCCATTCATATTCATAAGATGTCAGCAATTTTTGTTCCCGGAAAAGTTCATCGAGCTTAGCGCGTGTGAAAATCTGGGAAATCAGGTTGTTTTCGGTTGGCGACAGGGCATTTTCATAAAGGAAAAGTATTTTTTCGCTTTCGCCTGCCCGTATTATTTTGTCGTCGTACGAGATTTTGACTATTTGGCGGTGGACCGTTGGAAATTTATAGCCAAAACCGGCAATTCCGTTTATTTTTTTGTTCAGGAACCCGTAGCCCAAACCGCCCCAAACCATGTAATGCGTGCTGATTTCGCTGCTGGTGCGGAAGCCAGCAAACAGGTGCAGGCCTTCAACACTGTTGGTATTGATGGTGTTGGTGTACGGTCCGAATTCGAACTTTCCCAGGTCGAAGTAGCCGGTCATGGTCATCTGGGTAATGTTGTTGGCAAATTTAACCGCATTGATCCGGCTCACCGAATCGATGGTGCCTGCAATTTGTTTTTCGCGGAAGTCGAGTGCCTCCAGCCGGTTTTTGTTCCAGTAATCTTTGTCGCGTTCGTTGGCCTGTGGCAGTTTTATGGTTTCATAGTGCCCGTTGCCTGCCGTCAGTTTAACGTCTTTGGGTTGGTTCACCGTCACGCTGTCGATTACTGCTGTTTGGGTGAAAAACAAACTTATTGGTTTTTTTGAGGGGTTATTTTTGAGCGGAACGTAGTTAAAAACAGCGTCGATCTGGTTTCTCCTGAAAAACGGGATCGAGTCGGACACGAATTGGTAGTTGCTTTTCAGCCGCATTTTTTTCAGGAAATTCAGGTAGTTCGTGTTGGCCAGTTCGCCATCGACTTCAACCAGCGAATAATTTTTGGTTTCGGTGATGAGGTAGCCCTTAAAAACTTTGTCGCCCAAACGTCGCGGCATAAAATTGATGCGGTATTGTTTGTGCCCGTTTTGGATGGTGCTGTCGGCCAGAAAATACTTGTAGTAAAACCAGCCGTTGTCGGCCAGCGGGCTGACAAAATTTTGCGAAAACAGGTCGATAAAATTGTCGTAAAAATTCACCTCCATATCCAGGGCGCTTGTGTATCCCGAAATTTGGTAAACATCGAGCACGCCAACTCCTGAAGTTTTGTCGGCCAGCACGGTTGATTTTTGCCGGGGCGGGTTGCGCTGGATCTCGTTGTAAACAATCTGTTCCGAAAAATAAATGGGAAGGTATTTTGACTTATCCAGATCGGTTTTAAAAACCGACTGGTCTTTTCTGAAAGCCTTGGATTGGATCATTTTATTGCCCACGTTCATCAGGTGGTATTCCCATTTGGTGTATTTCCGGTACGAATCGCGCTGGTATTTAGCCGGGTTGTTCTGTTTTTTATGGCTAACCATTTCTTTCATGATGCGCCTCACCGGGCCGTCGTCGGGTTTAACTTGTACTTCCGAAATTTTTACAAGTATTGATTTAAGGGCAACCGGCAAGACCATGGTTTTAAGGCGCAACACCTTAAATGATTGGCTGAAATACCCGACAGCAGAAAATTGGATGGTATCGGCCTTATTTTTGCTGATTAACTGATAATTACCTAACGAATCGGTCAAAGTTCCAATTTGTGTGTCCTTGATGATAATGCTGACAAAAGGAATTGGCTCGCCGGTATCCTTGTCGGTAACTTTCCCCTTCACAATGGTGGATTGCGAGAAACCCGATACCGAAATAAGTATAAGAAAGATCAACAGATGAAGCCCGAAAACAAATCGGGACTCAACTGTAATGCGTAATTTGTACATGTTCTGCGTTCTGTTTCTGTAAAAGTGGTTCAAATAATTCATTTATAGGTCAAACAAAAGGAACAATTATTCAAACCGGGTATCAAAATTGTTCAAAATTTTGCATGTTTACCTTGTGTGCCACTAATTTTTAACGAATGTTAAGTTTTCAATACCAATCCTTCGGGGGCACAATTTATCCTATTTTTTTTGAATTTTTTAAACCTGACCAATTTTTCAGGTTGATATTCAGACTGTTTTGAAAACTTCATTTAAATGGAATTACCTGAATTAAACAGGTTGAAAGCAGGAATGTTGATTTGAGAATGTGGTGCTTAGCTATTTTCAAATGACCATCGTGTCCGCAGCAGAGACTTTTTTCTGATTATCGGTTGCTGAAATTGCAACTTCCTCCAACCGGATGAACCCAAATCAGCCGATCAGCAGCAAAAAGGTTTGAATGTTTAGAACCCGGTTTTGCCATTCGACCGGAAATATGGCGAATGATAAGCAGATCGGCATTTTGTGGCGGACCTATTTCAGGTAATTTTCGACAAAGGCATTTTTGGGGCCGAAAACAGTTTTGTCCCAAACTTTTCGCTGGGTTTCGTTTGGCCAGCCGTGTTCGCGGTACGGAACGGCATAAATTATTTTTTTGCCTTTTGCCTGGTTGATGGCGGCATAAACCGAAGTTGACGGGCAGGTCATGTCGATCAGGCCGATTTCGACCACCAGTTCGGCTTTCGATTTCCGGAGCAGGTTGGCGTTGTCGAAATAGGGGAGGGTGTTCAGCATTTTAGTGCGATCGAGCGGATAAGCGAATGGCTGGGGCCAGCCACCTTTGCGGCCAACCAGTGTGCCACCCCAGTCGCACATCGCCGGAACGGTTGCCACCACAGCCGAAACGTGATGGTCGAGCCCGGCTGCAGCCAAAGCTTGTCCGCCTCCCTGGCTTTCGCCGATCACCAAAATGCGATTCCCGTCCCATTCGGGTTGCTGCTCCAGGTATTCAAGCGTCCGGATCAGGCGCAGGTACATTCCCCGGAAATAAAAATTTTCACGGCTTTCAAGTCCCTGTTCCCAGTAATTTTTCAATTCACCGGCTTCAAGATTGTTGTAATATTCATCAGGTTGTCCGTCGAGCATTCCGTGGGCATTCAGGTCGAAACAGAGGGCCCCTTTCCCCATTTTTGCATACCGCATGGCATCAGCGACTTCCGACCGGCACCAGGAACCTTTTACCCCGGCTGCATGGACCAGCAAAACGATTGGAAGCGATTTGGGCTTGGCGCCCACCGGCTTTGCAAAGTAGCCCCGTGCAGGTTTCGGCCCGGTGCAGTTCAGTTCGGCATCGAAACAAACAAAACCTTTTTCGCTGACCTCCATGTTTTTAAGTTGTGGTTTCATCGGAAGGGCCTTTAGGTTTTCTTTTTCCTTTTTCCAGTAGGCTGAAAAATCTTTGGGCAGGGGCGTCCCCGTCTTTATTTTCATCGGATCGACGATTAAACCGATGGCCTGTTTGTTCCCGTTCAGGCTTGCCTCAATCCGGAGCGAACAGGGTTGGTCCATTTTTCCGGAAAAAATTTCAGTGGTGTCTTGAAATGGAAGGCTGGCCGATTTATAAAGGAGATGGTCGCTGTTTTTCCAGACTTTTATCAACAGCGAATCATTGGTTTTATGATCAAGGATGGCTTTTATGCTGATTTTGTCACCGCTTTTGTAAATGCCGGTTTCATGATTCTGGATTAACGTCAGGTTTTGTGCCTGTGACTGAAATACTGTAAGGGAAAAACCGATGAGCAGCGAAAAGATAAGTGATTTGGTTTTCATATCAGATGAAGTTTAGGTTGTTGCAGAAAAAATAATTAAAGTCAATTTTCAGGCAATCAGGGGTTTTTTTGTTCTTCATTTTCTTCCGGAAATTCTGAATCCAGTTCGTTGTCGTTTTCCTCTTCGTCGTAAATTTCGATGATTGGTTCGGTAAATGCCTTGCTAACCAGTCGTTTGTCGAGTGTGAGCAACAGCGATGGCAGGACCATGATATTGAAGAACATGGCAATCAGGAGCGTGGTTGAAATCAAGATACCCAAAGCTTGTGTGCCTCCAAATTCAGAAACAATAAAAACGCTGAACCCTAGTACCAGAACGATGCTGGTGTAAATCATGCTGAACCCGGCCTCGTGCAATGCGCTCAAGGCCGATTGTTTGATGTTGCCGTTGGTCGCTTTCAGCTCGTGGCGGTACCGCGAGAGGTACTGGATCGCGTTGTCAACCGAAATGCCGAGCGCGATGCTGAAAACAATTATGGTCGAAGGTTTGATCGGGATGCCGGTGAAACCCATGATGGCGGCGGTGATGATGAGCGGGATAATATTGGGCACCATCGAAACCAGGATCATCCGGAAGGATGAAAACAGGAAAACCATCAAAAGTGAAATCATTGCAATGGCAATCAGCACGCTCTCGAACAGGTTTTTGATCAGGAAATTGGTGCCTTTGGCATAAACCACGCTGTTTCCGGTTATAGTAACTTTGTATTTTGATGGGGCGAAAATACTGTCAACGCGGGGAAGGATGCTGGCCATGAGCGAATCCATGTGGTTGGTGCCCACATCGGCCATCTGGAAACTGATCCGGGTTGTTTGTTTGGTACTGTCGAGGAACGACTTCAGCAAATCGGCGCTACTTCCTGCCTGAACTTTTTGGGGGATGTAACCAAGAATGAAGTTCTTTTCCATCGAACTGGGCAGCGCGTATTTGCTCGAATCGCCGTTGTAATAGGCCTGACGGGCAAATTTGAATACTTCGATGAGCGAAAGGGGCTTCGAAAATTCGGGATGTTCGTTGATGGCATGTTGCAAATTGTCGATTTTTTGAATGTTGGCATAGTTCAGCACACCGTTTTTCTTTTTGGTGTCAACCGAAATTTCGAAAGGCATGACCCCGCCAAAATGGTGCTCAAAAAATTTCAGGTCGAGGTAAATCGGATCGTCTTTCCTGAAGTCGTCAACCACTTTCCCCGAAGTTTTCATCATGCTCAGCCCAACAAAACCAACCAGTACCAGTCCGCCTGCAATGCCGTAAATCAGGTTTCGGCGGTAGCTGATCAGGTAAATAATTTTATCGAGTACCGCGCCAAAGAAGTTGCTGTCAAGGTGTTTTAGCTGTTTTGGGGTTGGGGGCGCCAGCAAGCTGAAAATAATGGGGAGCAGAATAATTGACAATGCATAGAGGATCAGGATGTTTAAGGCGGTAACTACTCCAAATTCGCGAAGCAACTGGTTCGGGATCAGGATAAAAGCGGCAAAACCAAGCGCAGTTGCGGCGTTGGTCATGAGCGAGGCAAAGCCGATCCGTTGGATAACCTGCGACAATGCCCTCATTTTATTGCCATGGCTTTTATATTCCCAGTGGTATTTGTTCAGGATATAAATACAGTTTTCGATAACGATGATTACAATGAGCGACGGGATAACGCCGGTCAGGATGGTAATTTTGTAATGAAAAAGCGCGAGCGTGCCCAGGACCCAAATAATACTGACGGCCACCACAAGCAACGAACTGATTACCACTTTGATAGACCGGAAGAAAAGGAACATGATAAAAGTTGCAATGGCAATGCTGATGATGATAAAAAGAAAAAGTTCGTGTTTTACCTTTTGCA
Organism: Sunxiuqinia sp.; assembly: GCA_037446835.1. Taxonomy (GTDB): domain Bacteria; phylum Bacteroidota; class Bacteroidia; order Bacteroidales; family Prolixibacteraceae; genus Aquipluma. The sequence goes on from JBBIHV010000046.1 coordinate 17,403, forward strand.
TGGTTACCGTGCGGATGTAAGGCATTCCTGAAAAGTGGACCTTAACCTTGTTGTCGGTGCGATAGGCTTCAACATCTTTTACAATCTTATCAATCAGTGGGATACGGCTCATGTCGTTCAACTTGTGCTTGTCGAGCGTAATGGTCATAAGCGTGGCCTTCGTTTTCGGGTTGAAGAGCATGCCCTCATAAAATTTCAGGCTTAAAATCAGGTTTTTTAAACTATCGACTTCTGCCTGTGTTTTGGCTTTTTGCCTAACAATCGGCTGAATAGCAAACTGATGTGTTTCTTCGTTCTTTATCAGGTTGAACGCCCGCGTTATGCTCACTACTTCCTGAACCCCGTCGATATTTCTGATTTGGTTTGCCAGGTCCGACCAGGCATTAAACTGTTCAAGCTTAAAAATATCGGGGTTTACTGTGCCGACAACAATCACATTTCCATCTTCACCAAAAAGTTTCTTGAAATTATCGTATTGAATTCGTGTACTGTCTTTTACGGGCAGCAGCGAAGCATTGTCGTATGATAATCGAACATCTTTCCCTTTGTAAGCCATAAAGGCTGTGAGCAAGGCAATGACAACAATTAGAAAAATTTTGTGCTTTAAAATGAACCGGGATATATATGTAAACATTAGTAGAGGATAATAACCTGTTTTCTAAACAGATGTGTGATTTTTTTATTTAAAATTGTGGCAAAAATAGTACAATATTGCTACTTTACCAAGATACTGCTTATAAAACGCTGATCGTTCAGTAATTCCGATCAATCCCGATTGATTTACTGCCGTTTGAGATTGGTTCGCAAAATCGTTTGGTTTAGGCAATCAGACTGAATGGCGGAAGAATTAAAATTCGGGCGATTCTGGGCATTAAATCGAAAGGAACAGAACGGTTTGGTTGACCGGGACATAAAATAAAATGCCAGATATAGCCTATTCCTTCTGTTCAACAATCATTTTTTTCATCCCTTCCGAAAAATAAACTTCATATTGGCCTTTCGGGTTGGTGTAAACAAAATAAACCTCGGTGCCTTTTAGTTTTTTCAGCAATTCTTTGCTTTTGTCAACCCCCAAAACCATAAATGCGGTGGCGTAGGCGTCGGCAGTGATGCAGTCGTTGCAAACTACGCTGGCGCTGAGCAAGGTATTCCGGGCCGGAAACCCGGTTTTGGGGTCGATCTCGTGCGAATATTTTATGCCGTTCTCAACATAAAAGGCGCGGTAATTTCCTGAAGTTGACACCGCTTTGTTGTCGATTTGTACGATGGCCTGAAGGTCGCTTCCGGGCATCATATTGTCGTCTTTTGGCCGGTCGATCCCAATTTGCCAAAGTTTATTTTTGGCATTGGTTCCTTTTCCGCGCACTTCACCGCCAATCTCGACCAGATAATTCCGGATGCCTTTGCTTCTGAAGAAATTACAGACCAAATCAACCGAATAGCCTTGTGCCAGGGCATTCACATCGAGTTTTACCCCCGGAAATTTTTTGATGAGTTTCCGGCCTTCGAGCCTGACTTTTTCCATGCCAACAAACTGCAACAGGCTGTCGATGAAGGCGGTGTCGCGCCTGTCAAACGTTTTGTCCCCAAATCCCCAGGCATCGACCACCGGCCCGACCGTGATGTCGAAAGCGCCGCCCGAGGTTTGGTAAACTTCGGCTGATTTGTTGAAGACATCGACAAACCAATCGTCGGCACGGGCGGTGGTGTCGTTGTTGTTCATCCGCGAAATGATCGAGTTCGGATCGTAAATGGAAAGCGATTTATCGAAAGCCTTGAGGATTGAATCAATATCCTGGGTATAATCCTGGTTCGTTGAATTTTCATAAGTAATGCTGTAACTGGTGCCTTGGGCAAAACCTGAAATTTTAAAATACCCGCTTTTCTTAGGATGGCAAGCTGCCAGCAAGAGTGCGGCAATTAAAAGGAATCCGGTAATCTTCATTTTAACATTTTTTGTTTGTCTTTCAGAAATAGAAACCTGAACGGGATAAAAGTAAAACTAATAATTTACTAAATTGCCGATCCGTTTTTAGGAACTGGAATTTTTATTCATCAACGAAAAACTGACAAACAATGAAACAGACATGGAGGTACTTAATTGTTTTTCTCGTATTAACAGCTTTTGGGACGACAAATTTGCTTGCAAAAAATTATGATTTTAAACTCAGGCTGAAGAAAGGGGATCATTTGGAATATATTTTTACTTCAACCGACAAGGTTGATCAAAAGATAAACAATCTGCCTGTGCTGGTCAATCAAAAATCTTCATTTACGTTCGTTCTTTCGGTAGTTGATAAGCTGAAAGACGGAAATTATCAGGTTGCGGTTGATTATAAGCGTTTTGCCACTTCAATATTGGTTGAGGGCCATTCATCGAGTTATGATTCGGATTCGATTTCGACTTACCATTCGAACCAGATAGCCGATTTGCTAAATAATTTTACGAAAATCCACTTGACATGCGAACTTTCACCGTTAGGCGTGGTGAGCAAATTGTCGGGTCTGGAAGACCTGACCAAAAAAATTTCGACCGACATGCGCTTGACGAATATTCTTAAAGGCATTGGCACAACCGAGTTTATCGGCCAATTGTTGAGCTATTTACCCAAAGGGAAAGTTGAACCTGGCGCAAAATGGGTTGTCCATACCACCCTGCCTGAATTAAATAAACTGGAATATGATGCCGATTATACGTTTACCAACGCTACGAAAGATCAGGTCAAATTCAATTTCCAGTCGAAATTTGGATATGTGCAACCAAAACCCGTAATCAATGGCGCCAGGGAATTAGAGATGAAAGAAAATGGGATACAGAACGGGAGCGTGGTTCTTGACCCTAAAACAAAAATGCCCATAGCTTCAGGATTAAAACAGGAAATTGATGTTGTTGTGACTCATACCGACGAAAAAACAATGACAAAAACAATCACTCCGATGAAAATTTACACGACAAATTCGCTGAAACTGGTCAAGTCGAAATAACCGGCAACCGGATTGAATTGCTTTCGAAAATATGCCTGCCATATATCTGTTTCCGTATCAGTCTTTTGGTCCAATATTTTGAGCGTTATCAAAATGTTTGACTAAATTTGGGTTCAGATAAGTTCGAAAACCCCGCTAAATCTATGAAAAGGCTTCATATTGATGTCAAGCATGCCATCGTGGTGACTTTCCTGGTTTTGCTGACCACGGTTATCGTCTCGCTTACCGTTGGCCGCGATATTTATGAAAACAACGAAACCAGTTTGCTTTCGTTTGCCATTGTCAATTTTACGGGATACCTGTTCGTTTTCCTGCTCATGCCTGTTGAACTGGCTTTTATCATTTATCTCCGGTCGGGTTACGATCTGATTACGCTAAACCTGGTGGCCATTTCAACTGCCTTTGCTTCAGAAGCGTTGGACTTTTTGATTGGTTATTTTTTCAGCGCCCGGATCATCGACCGCCTGATCGGGCGAAAACGCTACGAAAAAGCAGAAGACGAAATACGAAAATATGGCAATTGGGCAATATTGGTTTCCAATATTTTGCCTCTTTCTTCACCCATTATTTCGCTGGCCGCCGGAATGTTGAAATACCGGATACGGGAAGTGGTTTTTTACAGCCTTGCCGGAATTGTATTGAGGTATGTATTGCTGTCGCTGATTTTTCAGGGATAGTTTTTGTTTGATTTAGTCAGCGGGTGACTCAAAGTCACCCGCTGACTAATCGCATTAAATCTACTACAGCAAATCAGCTTCCAGCAAAAGTTCTTCCATTTCCAGCTGAACATTGACGGCTTCATTGCGGGCTTTTTCGGCAAAATCTTCGCCGTCCGAAGCATAAATAATCTGGCGCGACGAGTTGACCAGCAGTCCGCACATATCATTCATACCGTATTTGGCAACCTCCTGAAGGCTTCCGCCTTGTGCGCCAACTCCCGGAACCAGCAGAAAATGATCGGGAACCAGTTCGCGAATTTCTTCCAGTTTTTCAGCTTTGGTAGCGCCAACCACGTACATCATGTTGTCGGTGGTTCCCCAGGTTTGCGAAGTTTTTAGTACCGATTCGAACAACTGTTCTCCGGTTTCGGCATTTTTCAGGTATTGAAAATCGGCTGCTCCTTTGTTTGATGTTAAAGCCAGCAGAATTACCCAACGGTCGAGGTAAGTCATAAATGGTTTGATGGAATCTTCGCCCATGTAAGGCGCTACGGTAACGGCATCAAAATCCATGTGGTCGAAAAATGCACGGGCATAAAGATTTGAGGTATTGCCGATATCGCCACGTTTGGCATCAGCAATAATAAACTGCTCCGGATATTTCTCACGAATGTAATGCACCGTCTTTTCGAGGCTGATCCAACCTGCTACGCCCTGACTTTCGTAAAAGGCAAGGTTGGGTTTATACGCGACACATAAATCCTGCGTGGCATCAATAATTTCTTTGTTGAAAGCAAAAACCGGGTCGCTGGTTTCGTTCAGGAAACGTGGGATTTTCAGGATGTCGGTATCCAGTCCCACGCACAGGAAACTGCGTTTCAGTTTGATCTGTTCAAAAAGTTGTTCTTTGTTCATAAAGCCCCCTTTATAGCCTCCCCCAAACCGCCTCCAAAAGAGGGGGCTTAAAAAATCGGCATTTGGTTTATATTCTCTTTAAGAAAAATTATATATCATAAGAATTTAGCAGAAACTCAGTTGCAATTTAGTGCTTTCGGTACCTTAGCCCTCCACCTCGGGGAGGGTTTGGGTGGGGCTTTAAATTTCCGCTTCTTTCAATCGGTCTGCATTTTCTTCTACCTGATTATTTTCTCAGTCTCATTTGCCATATCGGTTACCAGAGTGAAAATATCTTTGATGTTTTCGATCTCTTCCTGCATCACTGCGTATCGGCCTTCAACAGCAAAATCATTTAATTCGATCAGAATGTCTCGGTTGGCACTCAAAGTAAGGTTGTTTTCATCCAAAAGATTTAGCAGAGTTTCCAGATCATGAATTTTTGGGAAGTAAATTTCATTTTTTGAAAGAACCGACTTGAATAGTTTTTCAGCACACTGCTGGAGATGAAAACAAATTATTTCCTGATCAAGATTGGAGTCGCCGTCCAGCAACTTCTGATACAGAACATTGGCTGCCGTCAGGTCTGCTTTCGCCTTGTTGAAAAGTATCTGATATTGATTTAAGAAACTGGCCATAAAAGTTTCCCTTTTTTTTCAATATCCATAAAAACAGAGCCGAACTGCGTTTTGTAAAATTCGTATTCTTCGAAGCTGGAGACAAGTATATCCTTGGCAATCAATAATTCTTTCAATCTTTCCCTGATTTCTTTTTTTTCTTTGGATTTTGATTTTACTTCCCATTTAACCACGCAAATATCTAAATCGCTGTCAGCATTTGGAGTTCCAGAAGCATAACTCCCAAAAAGTATGATTCTGAGCGGATTAAGGGGAATTAATTTTTCAACTATGGCAACTTCGATTGACTGAATAGAATTTTGCATTGTTTCAGTTTTGAGAATAACCCAAAGGTAAATAAAATATTCGCACTGTTATTGAAAGCTCCTTTTTTCCCCTTCCCCATCGGGGAAGGTCGGGATGGGGTTTCTTCTAAATTTCCGCTTCTTTCAGTCGTTCTGCGTTTTCTTCAACCTGAAGTTTGTCGATGATTTCATCGAGATCGCCGCCAATAACTGCCTGAAGATTGTAAATCGTCAGGTTGATGCGGTGGTCGGTAATGCGTCCCTGCGGCCAGTTGTAGGTGCGGATTTTAGCCGAGCGGTCGCCGGTTGAAACCATGGTTTTGCGTTTTGAGGCAATCGCATCTAGATATTTCTGGTGTTCCTGATTGTAAATACGGGTACGCAACTCGATCATCGCCTTTGCCAGGTTCTTGATCTGCGATTTCTGGTCCTGACAAGTCACCACAATTCCGGTCGGAATGTGCGTCAAACGAATGGCCGAATAGGTTGTGTTTACCGACTGTCCGCCAGGTCCCGAAGAACAATAAGTGTCTTTCCGGATGTCGCTGTCGCGCAGGTCGATGTCGAATTCTTCGGCTTCAGGCAATACAGCCACGGTAGCCGCCGAAGTATGCACGCGACCCTGTGTTTCGGTTTGCGGCACACGCTGCACGCGGTGAACGCCCGATTCGTATTTCATGATCCCGTAAACGCCCTCGCCGGTAATGGTTGCCACAATTTCCTTGTACCCGCCTGAAGTACCTTCACTGGTGTTGGTCACTTCCAATCGCCAGCCACGGCGCTCGCAGAATTTGCTGTACATCCGGAACAAATCGCCTGCAAAAATACTGGCTTCGTCGCCACCGGTTCCGGCGCGGATTTCGAGAATGGCATTTTTACCGTCTTCCGGATCGGCCGGGATGAGCAGCAGCTTTATGTTTTGCTCTTTTTCGGGAATCAGCGCCTCCGAAGCTTCTATTTCTTCGCGCGCCATTTCACGGATGTCTTCGTCGGTTTCTTCGGCCAGCATTTGTTTGCCCGATTCGATGTTGTCGATCGTTGCTTTGTAATCTTTGAAAGCGTTGGTCAGCAATTCCAGTCGTTTGTATTCCTGGTTAAGCTTGACGTAGCGTTTCATGTCGCTCATCACCGACGGGTCGGTAATCTGAGAGCCAACTTCCTCGAACCGGTATCGGATCGATTCGTATTTTTCGAGTAATGAATAGTCTGCCATTTATAGTGATGATTTATTATTTATGAATGATGAATGAGGCACGCAGGCGAAGTTTGCCTGAAAATATTGAGCGCAGCTAATATTCGAATTCTCCGAATTGCGATTGGATGGTCAATTTTTTGCCGTCAGCGGCTTCAACACGCCCAACGATGCGGGCTTCGATGTTGTATTTTTCGGAAATGGCAATCACCTCGGCGGCAAATTCAGGAGCCAGGTAAACCTCGAAACGGTGACCCATATTGAAAACCTTGTACATTTCCTGCCAGTTGGTTCCCGATTCTTCCTGAATCATCTGAAACAGCGGCGGAACCGGGAAAAGATTGTCTTTGATCACATGAACGTTATCAACAAAATGCAGCACTTTGGTTTGTGCGCCGCCCGAACAATGGATCATTCCATGAATGTTTTTCCGGAGTGATTGCAGTAAATCTTTCACTACCGGCGCATAGGTGCGGGTAGGAGAGAGCACCAGTTTTCCGGCATCCAG
>JBBIHV010000047.1:0-24212 GCA_037446835.1 Sunxiuqinia sp.
CTGGTTTCCAACCTTCCGGAGATGAGGCGCATTGTCGAACAGTACCAGATTGGTTCCATTGCCGAATCGCATCAGCGGAAAGAGTTGGCCGAAGCAATGAAAACAGCGCTGTTCGATCGGGAGAAAATCAGTTTCTGGAAGCAAAATATTCCGCTGGCAGCCAAAGAGTTGTGTTGGGAAAATGAAGAAACAGCGCTTAATCAGGTTTACACAAAGTTCCTTTTGGCAGCTCCCGGCAATACGGGAGTTTACCGATAAATTTCATACAAAGCACTACCAGTCGGCTTTGGATGAAAACCCGGTTTGCGGAAGTTTGCGATCAAAACTTTTTTGCAACTGGAAAGAAGTTAAATCGTTTTTTCCTGTGTTTGCAAAGCTTAAAAACGATCGACTTCAAGTTCATTTACACCACCTTTAAATCAACGCCCATCAGCAAAAGGGTGACCAGCACCAGCCCGACCACAATGCGGTACCAGCCGAATACTTTGAACCCGTGTTTCTGCAAAAACGTAATGAAGGTTTTAATGGCAACCATCGCAACCACAAAGGCGATGATGTTCCCAAGGATCAGGATGCCCAGGTTATCGGAATTGATGTGTTTGTAATCTTTGAGCAGTTTGTAAGCCGAAGCGGCGGCCATGGTTGGAACGGCCAGAAAAAACGAAAACTCTGCCGCATTGGTGCGGTTTAATTTTTGTTGCATCCCGCCAACGATGGTTGCCGCCGAACGCGAAACACCCGGAATCATGGCGATACATTGCCAAAACCCAATTTTGAACGCTTTCGGGTATGTAACTTCCTGATCAGGGTTGTCCCTGCTGAACCATTTATCGACAAACAACAAAAGGATGCCACCAAGCAACATGGTAATTGCAACAACCATCACATCATCGAGCAGGGTGTCGATGAAATTGCCCAACAGTAACCCGATTACCGCAGCCGGAAGGAATGCCACAAAAAGTTTCTGATAGAATGTCCAGCTTTGCAGGAAACGCCGCCAGTAAAGCACAACAACCGAAAGGATGGCCCCAAACTGGATGTTCACGGTGAACGCTTTGGTAAAATCGTCGATGTTCACCCCCAGCAATTTTTCAGTAATAATCATGTGGCCGGTTGATGAGATGGGAAGAAATTCGGTAATCCCTTCCACGATTCCAATAACAGTTGCTTGAAATAGTGTCATAATTTCGAAGTAATTTGGTGAATGCTTATTTTTTATTTCCGGACGTAAAAATAGGTTTTCCCTTCACTTTTGTGGTCGAAATTGTAGATTTCTTTTTCGCGGTGGAGCCTATAAAATGCCAGCATGGCCATGTCGCCCGCACAAAACAGGGAATGAAGGCACATTACGGTCAGGAAAAAATAGGCGACCTGATGGTTCCGGGTGGCCAAAAATCCAGCCAGGCAGGCCAGCTTCACCGCAACAAACGGGGCCAGGGCCACAAAATGAAAGGCGCGTGGCGCAATGACCTGACGATCGGCCAGCGCATAAAAGATGAATTTTTTGGGGACGAGCCCAAACGATATTTTGCGTGCCCCGGAAAGCAAATAGGCGAAGGCATGAAGCAATTCGTGCAACACGATCAGCGCCGAAAGCGAAAACACGATGGCCAGGCCAACGCCGATAATTTCTCCGGAATGCGCCCTGATGGAAGAAATAATGCCCCGTGTTAACAGGAATGCAAACAACAGCATCATTAAAACCTGGTAAACTGAATAAACGCGGATGATGCGCTTTTCTTTGGTGATTTGTTCCACCACAAATTCTTTCAGGCGTTGATGCGAAACTTCGGTCAGCAACTCGAAACCGTCACCATTTTGTAAATCTTCAGGAGTTAATTTATTCATTGCGGATAATCTGAAATAACGCCCGAAGGTTGATCAACCGGGTGAGGAAGGCAAACAGGGCGCTGGCAAAAATCATGAGTGCGTAGCCCAGGTACCAGGTTTCGATTTTCCGGGTAAAAAATCCGGCCAGAAAAACAAAGCCTACAAAAAGGGCCAATTTGCCAATCAGCTTATAATTGATGTTCAGTTTCAGGATAACCACCGCAAGTATGGTTTGGGCCAGTGCAGTAAACAACTGCGTGACCAGGCTGGCCCAGGCCGATCCCAGAGCATGAAAATAAGGTATCAGGATTAAATTCAGGCCAACATTTATTCCCATGCCAACAACTGCCATCCAGTTTAGCTGTCGGATACTGCCATTGGCTGTAAGCAAAGTGCCAAAAATATAGGTTGTGGCAATGCCCAGGAAGCTGACCATCAGGACCTGCAAAATGGATGCCGACAGTTCGATGTTGCTGTTATAGAGCAGGTCCATTATTTGGATATTGTAGAATCCGGAAGAAAGACTGATAATTATTGCCGGGACAAAAAGCAGGAGAAAGGAAAATTGCACCATCGAGCCAATGTCATCTTTTTGCTTAATCATCCGGGCAAAGATGGGGAGCAACAGACCCGAAAACAGGACGCCAAACATCGAGACCGCATCGAGCAACCGAAATGCCTGGGCATAAATTCCCGACTGTTCCTTCCCGTTAGGCAATAATCCGACGAGCATAACGGAATCAATACGGTTGTAAAACGACATCAGCAGGATGAGTAAAGCATACGGGTAACTTTTTTTCAGAAAAACGACAAAAAACCGCCGGTTGAAATAGAATGTCAGCTTTCCGGTGTGCGATAAAACAACGGCAAGGGTAATCAGGCTGGCCATCAGGTATGCAGCCGATTGGGCATAAACAAACCATTCGATCCTGAAAGCATGGTGGGTAATATTGGTAAACAAAAGGACCGAGCAGATGATGATCATCAGCGTACGGTCGAGTACCGATAAAAGGCTGTCGGTCCGGAAAAGGTGCAATCCGCTGATGTTCGACCGCAGGTAAAGCGTGAATGAAATGAGGAACTGGTTTAAAATCAGGAAAATAAGAAGATGCATTTGAACTTCCTTGTACCCTATAATCAGTGCAATAAGAATACAAACAAAAGCATAGATGCCAGCCAGCAAAAACTTAAACCCAACAATATTGCTGATGTGTTTTTTCATCAGTTGATGATGCTGTGCAATGTTCTTATTGTTATAGTTGGTTATCCCCAGATCGAGCAGGATGTTGAGGATCATCGAGAAACTAAGCAACGAGAAGTATAGTCCGTAATTTTCGGCGCCAACCAGGTTTTGCACATGGCGGTCGATCCCAAATATCCAGAAAGGTTTGATTAAAACATTCAGAAAAAGGAGCAGTAAGAGATTCGTGATAAACTTCCTTTTCAATCGGGTTGCTTTTCTGGGTTGATTAAAGTGCATCAAAAGTAACATTTTTTTAACCAGACTTTGTACATTTGATTAGATTTCGAAATTACAACCCACGCCGATGATAATAGCCGTTAACACACGTTTGTTGATTCAGGGAAAGCTCGAGGGGATCGGATGGTTTACACGTGAAACATTATCGCGCATCACGCGCGACCATCCTGAGCATCAGTTCCTTTTTATTTTCGACCGCCCGTTTGCCGATGAATTTATATTCGCCGAAAACATTACCCCGATCGTTTTGTCGCCACCAACCAGGCATCCGTTGTTGTGGTACATCTGGTTCGAATTGCAAATACCGCGGATATTGAAGAAGTACAAGGCCGATTTATTTTTTTCCCCGGATGGATATTTGTCACTGAATAGCCGCATCAAACAACTGGCTGCCATTCACGACATTAATTTTGCCCACCGGCCCAAAGATTTGCCCTGGCTAAAAGCAAAATATTACAACTATTTCTTTCCGCGGTTTGCCCGGAAAGCCAAACGCATTGTCACCGTTTCGTATTTCTCGAAGGAAGACATCAACCGCACCTATAAAATTGCCAACGACAAGATCGACGTGGTTTACAACGGCGTAAATTCACTGTATTTGCCTACTACGGAAGAAGAAAAGGAAATAGCAAAAGCAAAATATTCGGTAGGGAACGATTACTTTCTGTTTATCGGATCGCTGCACCCCCGGAAAAATATTTGCGGATTGCTGCGGGCCTACGATGCGTTCCGCACCTCGGTCGATTCGAAGGTGAAATTGCTGGTTGTGGGCGAAAGCATGTTCAAAACCAGCGACATTGAACTCACCTACGAAGGGATGCGATACAAAAATGATGTGATTTTTACCGGTCGTTTAAGCACCGGCGACCTGCACCAGGTGCTGGGGGCTGCAATGGCCATGACTTTTGTCCCGTTTTTCGAAGGTTTTGGTATCCCGGTAATCGAGGCCATGAATGCCGGGGTGCCGGTGATCTGTTCGAATACAACTTCCCTTCCTGAAGTTGGCGGTCACGCCGTTTTGTATGTCGATCCGTTTTCGATGAGCCAGATCAAGGATGCGATGATCCGTATTTTCCAGGAAAAAGAACTGCGCGACTTGCTCATTTACAAAGGGTTTGCCCAGAAGGAAAAGTTTAGCTGGGACAAAACGGCAGAGTTGCTTTGGGGAAGTATCCAGATTTGCGCGAACACTTAAAAAGAAGAGGGTTCTGGTGCCTCACCTGAACCCTCTCCCTTTTTTTTATAATTTTTTCTGAAATTCAATATCACGGACCCGCCCCACATCAACAAACCTAAATCCGTTTATTTTCAAATCTTTATTTCGGGTGAACTCCACGACCCCAACGCCCTGTGTGTTAAATTTATCGCCATTCACCTGAAATAAGGGCATTTTCGTGTCGAAGGAAAGGTAAGTTTTAAATGTTTTGGGCAGGTTCAGGTAGAGTTTGTCGTTCTCGAACCGCACTTGATAATCCACATTCAGCGGCCCGTTGAAATAGGTCCCTGCAAATTCGGCCAGCTCGGTGGGGGCCGATATTTTCTTGCCAGTCACTTTCACGCCTTTAAAGTCTTGGTTGTTTTGATGCCAGGTTATTTCCCCCACCTGATGATCTGCTCCTGAAACAAACGTACATTGCGCATCGATCTCCTTCAGGAAAAATTTATTTACAGCTTCAGGATACAAGATAAATTCGGGCGCCCCGGGAACGGCAATCCGCAACGTGTCACGAACATTTTTAAATGCAAGTTCCGACCCGTCGGGCATCTGGAACGAGCCAACATAATTTGAAATTGGAATTCCTGTCATGGCAATTGCTTTATGCTCTTTGGGTTTATCAGCTTTTAACTGATCGGCCAGGCACCAGTCGACAACTTTGGTGGCCAGGTACCAGGTGTCAAAATTGTCGTTGTTGAAAAGTACGAACACGGCAAGTTTTTGATCGGGGAAAAGCATGATATGGGTGCGGAAACCCATGGTGTACCCGCCATGCTCGGCAATTTTAACCCCTTTGTATTTCCAGACATTAAAGCCATAGGTATATTTAATGGTATCGCCATTGTTTGTTGTATCCGAAGGGTTAAAAATCAGGCTGTTCATTTCAGGGGTGCCAATTTTTGGCTGAAGTAAATTTTCGGACCACATCAACATGTCGTTCAAGCTGGTGTAGAGGTTCGATTCGCCAAAGAAAGAATCAGCTTCAGGGTTCATCCTGACAAATTCATCGTTTATTTTTTTGTAACCACTGGCTTTGTTTGCGATAACTTTGCCTTGCCTGTCGTAAATGGCTGAGTTTTTCATTCCAAGTGGCACAAAAATCCGGGTTTTCATAAACTCGCCGAATGGTTGCAGGCTTACTTTTTCAACAATCTGGCCCAAAAGGAAATACCCGGCGTTTGAATAAAGGTGTTCGTTGTTGGGTTTAAAATTCAGTTTCGGGTACCGGCCGAGCAGCTCAATTTCGTCCTCGGTTGTCCAGGGCGATTCAAGCGGGATACCGGCAAAAAGCCGAAGATTGTCGGATGGCGCAATCCCGCTCGTGTGGTGCAAAAGGTTTCGGACGGTGATTTTTTGGCCGTAATCGGGCAGCCACGGAAGATATTGGCGAATATCGTCGTCGAGCTTCAGTTTCCCGTCGTGTACAAGCAACAAAATGGCATACGCGGTAAACTGTTTCGAAACTGAGGCCAGGTTGAATGCCGTAGTTTCAGAAACTGGCAACCCATATTCGAGGCTCATCATTCCATAAACTTTTTTAATGATGACGTGGTTATTGAAAACGGCCCCAACCACGCCGCCCGGATCGCTGGCTTTAACGGTTTGGGCTACAAGTGAATCAATTTTCGCTTCAAGTACTGAAGGGTTGATGGTTTGCGCGCTTGCCAGAAAGGCAAGAAGGCACGCGGAAAAAATCAGGATTGTTGTTTTCATGGTGATTTGGATAAGAGTTTTTGGTTTTCTTGTTTCCACGTTTGACGCAGGAAATTGCTTCCCGTTGCAAAAACCTAAAAAATTCTCCGCCACATTCCGGTAGGATTCAATTTCAAAAAAACAAGGATCGAAGCTGGACGCCAATTTTATTCCTGAAGGTAAACCCTTTTCACCCGTTGCGATATTCCGGTAAGTATTTCGTATGAAATGGTCCCGATCGTTTCGGCCATTTCACTGACCGGAATATGTTCGCCCATCAGCTCAACTTCGTCGCCAACGGCAACCTGAAGGCCGGTCACATCAACCATGCACATGTCCATGCAGATATTTCCGATGACCGGGGCAATCTGGCCCTTCACATAAACTTTTCCGACACCGTTGCTCAGCCTGCGGTCGTAGCCATCGGCATAGCCAATGGGCAAAACGGCAATTTCCGAATCGGTTGAAACCACGCCTTTCCGGCCATAGCCAACGGTTTCGCCGGCAGCAATGTGCTGTATTTGCGACACACTGGTTTTCAGGCGGCTGATGCTCCTCACTTCCTTGTTTTCAGAAGCGCTCACACCATACAAGCCAATCCCAAGCCTCACCATTTCGAACTGGAACTCCGGAAAACGCTCGATACCCGCAGAATTCAGGATGTGCCTGAAGATTTTATAGGGAAGTTTTTCGGTAATAATGGCGCTGAGATCCTGGAATTTTCGGATTTGTTCTTTGGTGAAACCGTCGTGCACCGCTTCATCGGCCCCGGCCAGGTGCGAAAAAATTGAACGCACCACCAACTGTTCCTGCGACAGGAGTTTTCCGGCCAGAAGTTCAACCCTTTCAGGAGAATCGAAACCCAGCCGGTGCATACCGGTGTCGAGCTTCAGGTGGACCGGGTAGCGCACCACCGCATGTTGTTGCAGCACTTTCCGGAACGATTCGAAAATTTCTTCGGAATAAATATTGGGTTCGAGCCTGAATTCGATCATATTTTCAAAGCTGTGTTCTTCGGGGTTCATCACCACGATTGGCAGTTCAATGCCGGCCTGCCTGAGTTCAATGCCTTCGTCGGCAACGGCAACGGCAAGGTAATCAACCTTATGGAACTGCAGGCTCCGGGCAATTTCGGCCATTCCGCTTCCATAGGAAAACGCCTTGACCATCACCATAATTTTGGTTTCAGGCCGGATAAGCGACCGGAAAAAATTCAGGTTGTCCATCAGGGCATTCAAGTCGATTTCAAGAACCGTTTGGTGGTATTTTTTCTGAAGCGCCGATGAAACCCGTTCGAAATGAAACGCGCGCGCACCTTTCAACAAAATGCTTTCCTGCCTGAAATTGTCGGGGCGGAAGGCTTCCAGAAACTGATCGGTTGACCCGTAAAACACCGAATCGGGGCCGAAAAAACCTGAAAATTTCCTGATCTGTGGGCCAATTCCAATGAGACGGGTAATTTTATTTAACTGGAGCAGGCGGGCGACTTCGCGGTACAATTGTTCGTCGGGGATTCCGGCCTGCTGAATATCCGACAGCACCACCGTTTTAGCGGATTCGGGCTGGCGCGAATGATGGTTCAGGAAACCAAGCGCAATCTGAAACGAATTGATGTCGGAGTTGTAATAATCGTTTATCAGTAAACAATTGTTGATGCCATCTTTTATTTCGAGGCGCATGGCTACCGGCTGTAAACTCCCGAACGACCGGATAACCGACAGTTGGGCCAGGCGCTGCGACAACAAAAAAGCCAGGCAATGGGCCGCATTTTCGACACTGGCTTCATCCTGGAATGGCAAGTCGATCAGGTAATTTTCACCTTCAAAATCAGTCAGGATCCGGGTTCCGGAATCGGCGTTTTCCTTCCGGAAATAGAAGTCAGCCATTTTGTCGGCAAACGACCAGGCAATTAGATGAACCGATGCGGGTAAAGCTCCTCCGGTCAGGGTTTGATGCACCAGTTCCTGATCCTTGCAATAAACCAGGGCCGAACACGACTGAAAAAGCTTCAGTTTTTCATTCAGTTTTTGCTGTTTCGAAGTAAAATTTTCCTGATGGGCCTCGCCCAAATTCGTGAGGATACCAATTGTTGGCCGGATGATGCCGGATAGTTTTTGCATTTCGCCCGGCTTCGAGATACCAGCTTCAAAAATGGCCAGTTCGTGCCCCGGACTTAAATTCCAAACCGATAGCGGGACACCGACCTGCGAATTGTAACTTTTCGGGCTGCGGATAATGGCGCGGTTTTGCAACAATTCGAACAGCCATTCCTTCACAATGGTTTTGCCGTTGCTTCCGGTGATGCCGACAACCGGGATATTGAATTGGGCCCGGTGCCAGGCTGCCAGTTTTTGCAAGGCCTCCAGCGTATCGGGCACAACCACAAAACTGCACCGGCGGTATTTCCTGAATTCCTCCGGATAAACGGAAACCACAAAAGCCCTGACGCCCATGCTGACCAAATCGGCAATGTATCGGTGCCCATCGTTCCGGTCGGTTTTCAGGGCAAAAAACAGGATGGCTTCCGGATCAAAAATCGTCCGGCTGTCAATTGAAATGGAAGAAATCCGGAATTCAGGGTTATTCTCCCCGTCATGGAATTTCCCATTTAGGAGCGACGAAACCTGACGGACTGAAAGAGTGGGCATTATCGGGTAGCTTTAGTGAAACAGGAACGGCAAAGTGGTTCGTATTCGTCTTTTTCGCCGAGCAAAACAAGTTTGTCGGCTTTCGAAAGGCGGTGCGAAAACTGGGCCACGTCGCCGCAACGCATGCAAATGGCGTGAACCTTGGTAATGTGGTCGGCAACAGCCATCAGTCCCGGTATCGGGCCAAACGGTTTCCCTTTAAAATCCATGTCCAAGCCGGCAATTATAACCCGGATTCCCATGTTGGCGAGCGAAATACTGACATCAATCAGGCCGTTGTCAAAAAACTGGGCTTCATCAATGCCGATCACATCCACATCGCCGGTCAGGAGCATAATATTTCCTGAACTTTCGACCGGTGTACTCAGGATTGAATTTTCGTCGTGCGAAACCACCTCGGCAACCGAGTAGCGCGTGTCGATAGCTGGCTTGAAAATTTCAACCTTCAACCGGGCAATCTTGGCCCGTTTCAGCCGCCTGATCAATTCCTCTGTTTTCCCTGAAAACATTGAACCAGCAATGACTTCGATACTGCCGGTCCTTTTTTGTCTGTCGATGCCCCTTTCAATAAACATGTAGGTAAAATGCTAAAGATTTTTATACTTTTACGATGCCGGAAACATCGCCTTGGTATTGATAACAAAGATAAATTTAAATCTGTACGAAAGAAACCGGGTCCGCTGATCGGGAAAAACCCTTCGGGCCGACAACCCGGCGGAAAGGCTGAAAAACAAGGAAATCAGGAAGAAAAATATTTTAAAAACAGATCGTATTACCGAATAAATCACAAATAAAAATGGACAAACAGAAATTGGTCCGGATTATCATCAAAGATCTGGACGAACTTAAAACTCTTTCAGAAGAAGTTGCAGAAATACAGGACAATGCGTCACTAATCGTCGATCTGGCGCTGAGCAAAGCCCGGCTGGTTTGCCAGGAAATTGAACTGTTGCGCGAATACTCAGGCGGGGCAAAAACTTCCGAAGCAGAAAATGAACCGGAAACCCCGGAGGACGAAGATCCTGAAATCAGTTATCATGACCCGGAACTCGAAATCCTGCATTTTGACGTGCCCGATTTAGACGAAGATTCGGAAGAAAACGAATTGGAGAATCTTGAGGACGAGCAACCAAAACAGGACGAAATACCTGAAAATGAAGATGAAACAAAAGAAGAAATGAACCTTCAGGAAAAAGAAATGGAGAAAGAAATCGCCGTTGAGGAGGCTGAAGAGGAGGAAATAATTGTTTACGACGAGGATGAAGACGAGAAAGCCGAACGTGCCGAACGCGATGAAGTACCCGACGATGAGCCTGAAATTCAGATAACAGAACTTGAACGTGGCACGCCGTCGGAAGTGCGCGAAATACACATTGACGAACTCGATGATGACGATCAGGAAGCGTACAAATTTTCGCCGGAGGGCGCCACAACCGAACGTCAGGCCATACACGAAATACCTAAGCCAGAACCTGTTGCGGCTGAAAAACAGGCTGTTGGCGAAACTTTCCGGAAAGAACGTTCGCTTAACGATGCCATAGCCGAAAACAAGTCGGCTGAACCGAACTTGTCCATCGGCCCGATTTCCAGCCTGCGCGCCTCGGTCGGCTTAAACGACCGGTTCCTGTTCATCCGCGAAATATTTGGCAACAATGCCGAAAAATACAACACCGTTATCGACCATCTTGACAAGCTTGAAACCATTCAGCAAGCCGTTGAATACCTGAAGGCAAACCTGAGCCTGGAAAAGAATGAAACAAGCATGAAATTTGTCGATCTCCTAAAGCGCCGATTCAGCAAATAATGGGCAAATTATTTTTAGTGCCGACACCAATTGGGAACCTTGAAGACATGACCCTGCGGGGAATCCGGATCCTGAAAGAAGTAGATGTAATTTTGGCCGAAGACACACGGACTTCGGCCAAATTACTGAGCCACTTTGACATCCGGAACAAACTGGTTTCGCACCATAAATTCAACGAACACAAAACCGTTGAGCTGATTGCCCGGCAGATTGAAGACGGAAAGAACGTGGCACTCATCTCCGATGCCGGTACGCCCGGGATCAGCGATCCGGGCTTTCTGCTGGTCAGAACTTGTGTGGAAAAAGGGATCGAAGTGGAATGCCTGCCCGGCGCTACTGCACTCATCCCAGCCCTGGTCAATTCAGGCTTCCCGACCGACCGATTCACTTTCGAAGGTTTTTTGCCCCAGAAAAAAGGCCGCCAGAAAAAGATCAGCGAACTGGCTTCTGAAACGCGGACGATGATTTTTTACGAATCGCCCTACCGACTGATTAAAAGCCTCGAACAGTTTGCCGAATTCATGGGGACTGAACGCCGTGCCTGTGTTTCACGCGAACTATCGAAAATGTTTGAAGAAAACCGGCGCGGAACACTGGCCGAATTGATTGAATATTTCAACTCGAAGCCTATCAAAGGCGAAATCGTGATCGTACTGGAAGGCTTCAAAACAAGTTCACCCGAGGAATGAGAAAGTACGACCACTTGTTTTTCGACCTCGACAATACCTTGTGGGATTTTACGGCCAACTCGCGCCTGGCCATGGAGCAAACCCTGACCGAAAATGGGCTGCTTCAGCAATTACCTTCATTTAACCCCTTTTTTAAGGTGTACGAACAAATCAACCATGCCCTTTGGAGCGATTATCACGCAAGGAAAATCAGCAAACAAGAGCTGATTGTCCGGCGTTTTTCGAAATCGCTTCAGGAGTTTGGGGTTCAGGAATTTGACTGGCAGAAACTGAACAGGCGCTACCTTGAAAACATGGCCCTTCAAACGCAGTTGTTCCCCTCGACAAAAGAAACACTTGCCACCCTGAAAGACAGGGGATACAAAATGTACATCATCACCAACGGGTTCAGGGAAGTACAATACGACAAACTGGCCAACTGCGGGCTTGACGGATATTTCAGCAAGGTTTTCATTTCAGAAGAAATCCACACGGCCAAACCTCACCGTGAGATTTTTGAATTTTCATTAAAATCGGCGAATGCCCCCAAAAAAAAGAGTGTCATGATTGGAGATTCGTGGGAAACCGACATCGAGGGGGCACTTCAGTTCGGCATTGATCAAATCATGTTCACAAATGATGGGTTACACCCCCTTCCTGTAGGAATACAAGCAAAAAGAATGGCTACAAACTCCAATTTTCTGGAAATAAATGCCCGAAACCGCACCTATTTTGTCAATAAAATTCAGGAATTGACAACAATTCTCTAATTTATACGGATTCTGAATAACGCTTTGGCAACACAAATTCCGACAAGTTCAATTATCTATATTTCTGTATATTGCAGTCAGGCAAATGCATTTTGAACTACCCGTGCGAAAATTAATATTTGTTAACAATGTTAAAATGTGTATATATTTTTACATATAAAATAACCTTCGTATGCACATTTTTATAAATTTGTCAAAACGAACAACCATCTGGAAGAACACCGGTTTGTTGTTTTTTAGTTACGGGGTCTAAAATTCCGGTTGCATTTCCTGAGAATTTGATTTGGGGGAATCAAACTTTCTAATCTTCAAGGATAAAGGAACATTCAAACAGGGGTTTTCCTGACTTGCATTCAAGATCAAATGATGCTGTTTAATTTAAACTTATTTAGCATGGAAAAATCGCGTTATTGCTTGCCTTTAATACCAGGGGGATTCGAAAAAGGTTTGATTTAAAATACATCACTTAAATTTACTTTATCCGATGAGGGGATTGGTCAATTCCGGTGAGTCTAAACATCAATGCAAATTAATTCTGAATATTGATTTGTATCCTTTGGCTGTACCGATCACTGTTTTATTGATTTTTCTCCGCTTTTTTCGGATTATTTGGTAATTTCTTCAATTTCTTTTGCCCGAATATAGTATGTGAATTAACATTTTTTTACATTTATGGGCAAATTCAATTTGAGGTTCAAACTTTCTCTAATCTGTGCAATGCAATTTCGCCTTTACAAACATCAAAATTGAAAAGTTTAAATTGAATTGATTCATCAAGTTTTTACAGAAGCTGTTTAATTTAAAATAATTCTCTATGAAAAAAATCGTGTTAATTCTTGCATTTTTTGCAATTGGTTTGAACGTCCTTTTGGCTCAAACCAAGGAGATCACAGGGAAAGTTACTTCCGCCGATGACGGAAGTTCAATTCCTGGGGTTTCTGTGTCAGTGAAAGGAACCACGCTAGGAACAATCTCCGACATGGACGGTATGTACAGGCTGAAGGTTCCCCAGGATGCCAAAACCCTTGTTTTTACATTTGTTGGTATGGCTACCCAAGAAATTGCTATTGGGAATCAGACTATCATCAATGTAAAAATGAAACTGGAGAGCATCTCGGTTGATGAAGTTGTAGTAACGGCTTTCGGTATTAAGAGAAAACCGAAAGAAATGGGGGTCGCCACTGCACAGGTTGACAATCAGGAGTTGACGAATGCCGGCGCTACAAATGTTATGAACGGCATGACCGCTAAGGTTTCGGGCTTACAAATCAACACCATTAATAACGGTGTGAATCCTGACACCAAAATTACCCTTCGCGGTAACCGCCACTTTCTGGCCAGCAACCAAGCACTTGTTGTTCTTGATGGTGTTCCGGTTAGTGCAACCTACCTCAACTCTGTTAACCCTAACGACATTGAAAGTGTGAATGTGCTGAAAGGCGCTTCTGCTGCCGCTTTGTATGGTAACGACGCTTCGAATGGGGTATTAATTGTAACCACGAAAAGAGGGGACAAAGGCAAATTGACTGTAAAAGTCAGTAATGTTACAACCTTTGAACAAGTTTCTTACATGCCAGATTTACAAAGCCGCTTTGGTGGAGGTTCTGGCGAGGCCGTTGGCGTTGCTGATCCTAACTATACCATGTGGCTGGGGCCAGATCGGAATACCGACCCTTACACTTCGTATGAAAATCAAAGTTTTGGGCCTGAATTTAACGGACAAATGGTAATTCTGGGCGGTAAACTGGTTGACGGTTCATACCAGATGATCCCTTACCGCGCCATAAAAAATCAGAAGAAGAATTTCTTCAATACTGGCGTGACCATGCAAAACGACATTTCTATTAGCAGCGGTGATGACAATGGTCACTTCTATCTCTCGTTACAGGATGTTAAAACCAATGGAATTATTCAGGATGATACCAACCGGAGAACCGGAGCCCGCATCGCAGGTGATAAAACTCATGGCATATTTAAAACTGATTATACGATCGGTTTCACCCAGACCAGCACCAGTACGGCAGGTGGCGACTTCAATCAAGGCCGCCCTGTTTACTGGAACGTAATGAATACTCCAGCGGAAGTTAATTTTGCTAAATATAAAGATCTGGTGAACAATCCTTTTGCCACATTGGATGGATATTTTAATGCATATTATCCAAACCCCTACTGGCAATTGGCTCATGCACGAAACAATCAATTGCGCGATGATGTGTTGGGTTCAATTAATTTTTCATTGAAACCATTGAAATGGCTTGATCTTTCAGACCGGTCAGGAATTGTATTCAACTCGATTGTCAATCATAACCACATGGATGAAGCCAATTACAGCACTTACAGTGGCACCGACCCATGGGGCGCTGGCAATACCGCTTCTTCGTCGATACATTATGCTGGTTGGTCAAGCGACCAGATGAGGCAAACCATTATATTGACCAATGACTTCCTGGCAACCGTTGACCAGAAATTTGGCGACATTTCCCTGAAAGGGATTGTTGGAACATCATTGTATTCACAAAAATATGAATCTCAGTACGAATATGCCGGCGGCCTGGTAATTCCTGGTTTATATAACGTAAGCAACCGTACCGGTGAAGCCCAGGTTGCTCAGTCAACCCAGAAACGAAATTCGTTAGGCGTTTTTGCTGATGCTACTTTCGGTTATAAAAGTTATGCCTTCCTGCACGTTTCAGGACGTAACGACTGGGATTCCAGGTTAACCAAGGCTAACCGTTCCTTCTTTTACCCATCGGCTGATGCCAGTTTGATCCTTTCAGACATGTTCCCAACATTGATCCAAAACCCGGTACTTTCTTTCCTGAAAGTTAGGGGAGGCTGGTCAAAAACCGGACAAATTGCCCTGACCGACTGGTATGGAACCCTTCCATCATACCCCTCAGCCGCAGGCTTTCCTTATGGCGGCAATTCAGGTTTTGCTTTATACACTACTTTGAGCAATCCTTTATTGAAACCTGAACAAACCACCGAAGTTGAATTGGGCGCTGAGCTGAGTTTTTTGAATAACCGAATTCATCTGGAAACCAACGTTTACAAAACAAATACAAAAGATCAGACCATACCTGCATCCATCTCGGCTGCAACCGGTTTTTACAGCGCATTAATTAATGCCGGAGAATTAGAAAACAAAGGGCTTGAAATCGACCTGAAATTTACCCCAATCATTAAAGCTGGTAATTTCGTTTGGAATGGAGGAATCAATTACTCTTATACAACCTCTAAAGTTTTGTCTATCCTTCCCGGGTTGAATGAACTTCAAATCCCTCTTTCGACCACTGACAGTGGAAATGGCGCCGTTTCTGTAGCTTACGCAACGGTTGGGGAACAATTTCCAAACATCAAGGTAACCGACGTACAAAGAGATCCACAAGGACATATTGTTGTTGACCCCATTACTGGCCTTCCATCTAAAGTATCTGCAATTCAACAGGTTGGACATGGCAACCCCAATAATATCCTGGGTGTTAATACAGATTTGAATTTCAAAGGGTTCAGGCTATCACTTGTAGCTGAATACCGTGGCGGCAACGTAATCTACAACGGTATTGGTGGTGGTTCTCCTGGTGGTGGACTCGACTTTCCCGGAGTTACTCAGCATACTGCATTAAACGGCCGTCAGTCATTTATTATCCCTGGATCGGTTATCGAAACCTCTCCCGGTGTTTATACACCCAATACTACCGCTTTAGTTGCTCAGGCTGGCCGTCAATTCTGGAATGTCTCTGACTATACAAATACCCAAAGAGCCTATGTGACCAGCGCTGCCTTCTGGAAACTGAGAGAACTTGCCTTAACTTATGATGTTCCGGTTAAAACTCTCTTTGGAGGAAAAGTGATTAAAGATGCCCAGGTTGGTGTTGTAGGAAGAAACTTGTTGATGTTGCGTCCGAAAACAAATATTTGGACTGATCCTGAATTCAATAACTCATCATCATCTAGTAATGCTGTTGGTTATACAGATAGTTATCAGACTCCTCCTACCAGAACTTTTGGTTTTAGTGTGAAACTTACTTTCTAAAATTTTAAACTGAAATACGATGAATAAAAAAATATTAATACTCTTAGTTGTATTGGCACTTTTAGGAAGTTCCTGCACCAAATACCTCGGCGTTGACGAGGTGAACCCGAACAGTGCCTCTTCCGTTCCGCCAAAACTTCTTTTACCTGCCGCTTTGACCAATGTTGTTAAAGTAATGGATAACCCACGGTATTTCGAATTTGTTTACCTGTGGCACGGGCTATGGTCAATCAGCTCGGGTTATGCACAACCTGCTGCCCTAATGCAGTACCGGTTATTGAACAGTAACTATCAAGGTTCGTTTAACACATTGTATCCAATTGGTCAGAATTTGACAATGATTGAAAATGCAGCTACCGATCCCAAGGATGCTGGATACAAAGCCATTGCCATGATCATGAAGGCATACATCATGCAAAACCTGGTTGACATCTGGGGGAATGTGCCCTACTCGGAAGCTTACAGCGCTACTGCTGGGATTTTGAAACCAAAGTATGACGATCAAAAAGCAATCTATGAAGATCTGGTACTTAAACTGGATGATGCCATCAAATTGATCCAGGGCTTGCCCGCTGATGCAAACGAAATAAGCGCATCAAGCGATGTGATGTTTGGCGGCAATATGGGTCTTTGGGCTAAATTTGCCAATACACTTAAACTTAGAATGCTGGTTCACCAGTCTGGAATGGCCGGACGCGATGCCTACATTAAATCAGCCTTGGCTACAACATCTTCTGTTGGTTTCCTTGGTGTCGGAGAAGGCGCATTCGTTAATCCCGGATTTTTAATTTCGGATACAAAAATGAACCCTTTCTACGAAGTTTTCTACAAAGCGAATGGTACAGGGCAGAGTGATGCCACTGCATACTATTATGCTGGCAAAGATGCAGTTGACTTTATGACCGCCAATGCGGATCCACGTCTTGGCCGCTTCTTCCTGCCATATAGCGGAACCAAATACGCAGGCAATTATCTGGGTCAGGATCCGGCTACTCACCCTGCGTTACTTACAGGAAATACATCTAAGTTGGGCTATTCGGCCACCGACCCCAGCTACATGATCGGAGGCCCGACAAAATCGGCCCCTGTTATAACCGATTTCGAAAGTTTGTTTATTCAGTCTGAAGCAGTTGCCAGAGGCTACATCACCGGCGACAGTAAAGCTTTGTACAATTCAGCCATTACACAGTCATTTGTTTACATGGGTTTGTCAACTGGCGATGCAGCTACATTTCTTGCACAGGAAAAAGTAAATGTAAACTACGATTCTGCACCGGATAAAATTAACCTGATCCTTATACAAAAATGGGTTTCTTTGAATGGTATTTCTCCGATTGAAATCTGGACAGACTTCAGAAGATCGGGCCAGCCAAACTTCCTGCATTTCACTGAGGATCCTAACAAAGCGAATGCTACGCCTCCGGTACGTCTTCTCTATCCTCAAGTCGAACTCTCAGTTAACAATGACAACGTTGTTGCTGTCGGCACAATTGATGCTTTTAGCTCAAAAATTTTCTGGCAGAACCGTTAACAATCAGTGTATTACTTTAAAAACATTTTAAGTATGAAAAATAAAATAGCATTATTTGTATCGTTCTTCGCAGCAATATTCTTGCTCAACTCTTGCTTGAAAGACAAGGTGGGCGATTACTGGGTTGATGGTGTAGCTGGAAAGATGTATGCTACCATTCCTGCCTATACTTTGCAACAGATGGCCCTTCAACCAGTTGCTGGTGATGTGAATTTTTCCTTTGCATTGAACATCGCTACCGATGCTCTTCCGACTGAGGATATTACAATTACCCTTGCAGTTGATCCGGCTGCAGTTGCCAGTTATAATACTGCTCACGGTAAGAGTTTCAAGCCGTTTCCAAATGTGCAGATTCTCACCCAAACGGTTACTATTCCGAAAGGAACACGTGTAGGATCAGTTTCAGCAAAAGTTTGGGGCGCAGAGACCTTGAATGCCTGCGATAATTTCATCGCTGCCATTACAATTACATCGGCCAAAACTGCTTCAGGAAAAGACATTACCATTGCCGGTAACATGAAATCGTATTTGCTTGCCCTGCCGATTGCCAACCCCTATGCTGCTGATTATCACTGCGTGGGATACCGTATCCACCCATCTTATACCAATCCGTTGACTGTTGACCAAACTGAAACCGCTGCAACTGTTGACTGTCAGACCATTCGTAAACAAGGCATGGGAGATTATTCACCTTATTCACTCGACATACAAATTACCACTGAAACCATGGTAGTTGGTGGAGTAACCGTAAATAAGGTTGTTCTCAGCAGTATCGATGTTGCTGCTGCTAATTTTGGTATGTACAATACATTTACTGGAAGCGCTACGACTGCACCAATTCCAGTTACGCAGGATGTGAACTATTACAACCCTGTTACAAAGGTATTTGTATTGAATTATCATTATGATTCTTCAGGTGTGCCTCGTAAAATTTATGAAGTTTTAACAAGGTTGTAAATCTATTTGATTTTGCTGATTATCAGGCTTAATGACAAAACAGTTTCCCTTGTTTTATTTAAGCCCGATAAAACAAATTAAATGTTTAAATACTTAAGAAAAATTAAATATGAAAAGAAAAATATTGATTATAGCAATGTTGCCCATTCTAGTGGCCCTCTTTGCAATACAAAGTTGCAAGAAAGACAACACTACCTTTACTAAGGCACAGGCCTTTACGCAACCTGTTGTTTCTTCTCCGATTGTTCGCGCCGACGGGACAGTCCTTTTTACCGGTTCTACAGTAACCCTCGCCTGGGCATCTGAAAATACGGGAGGCGATCCAGTTAAATGGGATGTGTATTTCGGAACGGATGCTTCACCTGCACTCTATAAAAGTGGAGTAACTGCTCCAACACTGGATGTTCCGGTGGTTGATGGACAAACGTATTACTGGAAAGTTTCAATTGTTGATTCTAGAAAGGTTAGTACAACCAGTCAGATTTTCAGCTTTACGGCAGTAAACGGTACAAACCCTGCAATGACCGTAGCAATGTCGTGTACAACTGACGTAGCAACCTCTATCGGCTTAAATCTGGTTCCAGATAAAGTAGTTGATTTGAGACTGCTGGTGTTAAAGAAAAGCGACATGAGCATTGTAGCTACCATTGACAATGGCGCATCATCAGAAAGCTATGATGGGCTTGGCGCATTACCCGATGGGGACTATGTGCTTGGAGTAGATATTTTTTCTACAATTAATGCCGGCGATTTTAACGCTCCCATAAATTTAAGTTTATCCTTAAATTTCTTCCAACTAGGAATGATTGATCAGACTTTGAATTTCCCTAAAGTTATGACCAATGCTCATCCCTGTAGCCTTTATCGCACTAATCTTGCAACTGTTACTAAAGCCGGTGCAGTTTATTCAATTGCTAGTGCCGTTTCATATACACAGCCACCTGTTATAGTATGGTTGGGTAATGACGCGACCTATTCCAGTCAGGTTACAACTACAGAAAGTTGTGATGGTAACACGATGACAGGATTAGGTTTCGGATGGATGTTAGATTGGTGGGGTGAAACAATCGTTTCAGGAGGCACTCTTAGCTATACCATCTCCGGAAATGCAATTACGATTCCGTTGCAAAAATATTGTACCACTACTTATAAGGGTGTTGCACAACCAGGATACTCTGTTCAGGGCACTGGTACGATTGACAACAGCGGGGCATATCCAGTATATGATATTCATTATGATTTTATCCAATCAGGACAAAGCATTGGTACAATTTCGAACCAATATGGTTGGCCAACTAAAGATTTTGAAGTTAAAATCACTACCAATCCTGCTGGTTTAAAGTCGGCTATTATGCCATCATTGAAACATCCTGCTTTACCAATAAGATAAATTTCTGTTTCAGGATTAAATATCAAGGCCGTCTCAAATAAAATTGAGACGGCCTTTTAAAATTTTGGTAACTTTTAATTCAGGCTGATCCTGCATCCTTTTGAGGGATATTCGCAAGTAAAAAAATAGAAATATCTTTTGGGTTCAAGTATGCTATTTTTTTAATTGCTTCTTTAACTCCTTCCAAACCATAATGATTCAAAATGGCATAAAAATCATCCATACGGCCAAGTTCTACTACACGCTGAACAATAAGGACCTGCATCTCTTCCCAGTTTAACCGGTCCAAATCGTATTCCCAAAGTAGTGCTTTCCTAACCTGGGCTTGTTGATGAAGTTTGTAATTTTCAAAAAACATGGACTTATTTTAACATTTAAAGACACAAAATATCTGCCTTGCCTATAAACGAACGGAATGACGGAAAGGATTAGTTCTTTACGATCGGGGCATTAAACCGGAAGCCAATTCCGTGGAGGTTCAGTATTTTAATGTTCTCGTCAGCGCTCAGGTATTTCCGCAAGCGCGAAATAAACACATCAAGGCTTCGTCCCAGATAATAATCGTCTGAACCCCAAACCTGCTTCAGGATGTCTGATCGGCTCAGGACTTTATTCGGGTTATCGCAAAAATAACGCAACAATTCGGCTTCCTTGTAGGTCAGGGTTTGCCCCCATCGGCATACCCTTTCAGCTATCATTCAAACAGGGGACTAAAGCGGAGCCGAATGCATGAAACGTCATCTCACTTTAGAGCCGGAAATAGCCGACTGGGATAATCCTGCATGTTTTTCAGCCTTTTTTCAATTTTGCCCCAATCAAATCTCGAATCCATAACCATATTAATTGGTTCGTCAAAATTTATCTCTTCATAATAAGCAATGGCTTTAACTGGCATTATTGGATTACTGTTATACTTTTTTTCATATCCCTCAAGCATTTGGCGAAATGGTATTTTGCACGAAAGAAATGCAATATCAATATAGTCTTTAATCCTTGTCCCGTTTCCTGCAATTGCGTTTAGTTTCATAGCCGCAATATCGTCGAAACTGGCCAATCGTATGTTCCCCTCCAAATTGAAGGAACTAATCCATGGATATTGGTGCGCAATGCAATCTATCTGTACACCATCAATTTCTCCTTTCAACGTATTCTTGGAAATAAAATCGAGTTTAAAATGATATTTTGAGCGAAAATATTCGCTCAATTCATTTTCGTTAAACGGCTCGGATGAAAATAAATCAAGATCAACACTGATCCGATGCCCTAATTGAAGGGCAAGCGCTGTACCCCCAACTAAGAGAAAATCTTTTAAAACCTCATCGTCCATTAACCTGTTCAGGAGTTCCAATGTTGAATCGTCGATTGTTGTTTTGTGTAACATTTTAAGTCTTCTTTTCTCAAATGAAAAACTGAACACACAAACGAAATATCTTTTGGGTTCAAGTATGCTATTTTTTTAATTGCTTCTTTAACTCCTTCCAAACCATAATGATTCAAAATGGCATAAAAATCATCCATACGGCCAAGTTCTACTACACGCTGAACAATAAGGACCTGCATCTCTTCCCAGTTTAACCGGTCCAAATCGTATTCCCAAAGTAGTGCTTTCCTAACCTGGGCTTGTTGATGAAGTTTGTAATTTTCAAAAAACATGGACTTATTTTAACATTTAAAGACACAAAATATCTGCCTTGCCTATAAACGAACGGAATGACGGAAAGGATTAGTTCTTTACGATCGGGGCATTAAACCGGAAGCCAATTCCGTGGAGGTTCAGTATTTTAATGTTCTCGTCAGCGCTCAGGTATTTCCGCAAGCGCGAAATAAACACATCAAGGCTTCGTCCCAGATAATAATCGTCTGAACCCCAAACCTGCTTCAGGATGTCTGATCGGCTCAGGACTTTATTCGGGTTATCGCAAAAATAACGCAACAATTCGGCTTCCTTGTAGGTCAGGGTTTTTCGCTCTTCGCTCGAATCAAGAATTAAACTTTCAAAAAAGAAGTTGAATTTTCCCACTTTGTAAAAATTTTTCTCGGTCGATGCGTCAATCGGATTGATGCTCCGTTTCAGGAATATCCTGATTTTCAGCAACAATTCTTCCATGCTGAACGGTTTGGTAATGTAGTCGTCGCCACCAATGGTGAGCCCGGTTATTCGGTCTTCAGTCATTGAACGGGCAGTCAGGAATATAATTGGAACGTGGTCGTCCAATTTCCTGATTTCACGGGCCAGGGTGAAACCATCCTTTTTGGGAAGCATCACATCGAGAAGGCACAAACTGAAACTGTCGGACTTAAAAATCTTTATCGCTGCCACCCCGTCCTCGACCGAAGTTACAACATAGCCGTTTTGTTCAAGATTGTCCCTGATTATAAAATTAAGTGTTTGGTCATCTTCGACCAGCAGAATTTTTTCTCCCTGAAAAGTCATGGTTGCAGTTTCTGAATTTTTAGGATAAATGTACTGCCTTTCTGCGAATTTTCGATCACATTTATTAGCCAACCGTGCCTCCGGGCAATTTTTTGCACATAATCCAATCCCAAACCAAAGCCTTTCACGTCGTGCACATATCCGGTGGGGACGCGGTAAAAGCGGTTAAAAATCTTTTTTCGGTCATTTGGAGGAATCCCGATCCCGTTATCCTGAAACGAAACCCGGTAATGTTTTCCTGATTCTTCGAGCCGGATAACAATGTTGGGTTCGGTGGCACAATACTTAATGGCATTATCCAGGATGTTGAAAATCAGGTTAGAAAAATGCAACTTGTCTGAAACGACAAAAGCTTTATCAATTTTTGATTCGAAGCGGATGGTGTAAGAAAGCCCGTTTTGGCTGTTCCTGAATTCATGGATTGAGTCATTGATGAATTCGTTTAATTCAGTTTTTTCCAGATTTAGCTGAAGCCTGGTCTTTTCGATGGTTGCCATTTGCAACAACCGTTCGACATGGGCCGAAAGGCGTTTGTTTTGTTGCCCAACGATCCTGACATATTCGGCCAGACGCTCCGGTTGCTCAACGATCCGGGGGTTTTCAAGAACTTTGGCAGCCAACTCAATTGAAGCAATCGGTGTTTTTAATTCATGGGTCAGGTTATTGATAAAATTCTTTTGAACCTCGGTTAATTGTTTTTGCCTGATAATCACATACAAGGCATATCCGAAAAACACAAACACGAAAAATAAGATCCCGGTCAAAAAATACCAGGTCATCAACCGCGAATTGTAATATTGCGACCGGTCTGGAAAATGTACGCCAAAATAGTACGTATATTTCTCGCAGGTGGGCAAGTTGCAGACCTTCTTTTTGGCTTCCAACTTTTTTTCAGCCTTTTTTAAATGCTTGTCGTACATGATCTCCTCGACACTGCAACAGGTCGAATCCACTTTTTTTGAAGACTTGGGGTACAAACGGATCGAATCTGCGTTCAACGTGTTCCCGTAAATCATTTTTTTTGAATTACAGTCGTAAATGGCATATTCGAATGTGAGGTTCAGGTTTCGTTTGCGAAATTCAACAGCCAGGAAATGTCCCAAAAGATTGGGGTCAATCACGTCGTTTACATTCACAACATAGTAATTGTTCGAAATTTGCTCCACCTGACAGCCATCGGATTGTTTCTCCGGATGCCCATAAACTTTACTGTTGTATTCGTTAATCTGATGGGCAACACTTTGCAAAGCGCTTGTAGTTAATTCATGAAATTGTTTTTCGTCCAGATCGAACGAATTTTTCAGGAAAAAGAACTGAATTAAAAGGATCCCCAACAACGAGACTGTTGCCATGATAATTACAAAACCTATCGAATTCCTTTTCATAGTCCCAGGGTTACATCTGATTTATCCTACGAAACTACCTAAAAAACAAACCTGATTTATTCATTAACATCTCATTAACAAAAGTTTGCTCCTTTTAACAGCATTTGAAAGAAAGGTTTTTTAGATTTGCCTTTATTGTATAACAGTAATTACTATTTTTAAATTTTGTTTAGATTTAAGTTTTACAAGTAATCATCATAAATTTAAAGGACAAGCATGAAACGAGCCGGAACAAAATTTTGTCACGTGGCAAGATGGTCCCGAATATTCGGGGTGGCAAGTTTCATCTGACAATTAAAAAACAAATTATAAACAGATGAAAAAACAAATTACATTCCTGCTGGCATTAATGATTTGCCTTCCGATGTTAA
>JBBIHV010000048.1:0-5990 GCA_037446835.1 Sunxiuqinia sp.
GTCATTTTTAATGCCAGGGTTCCGGTTCTGGCAATTCCTGAAAAGTCGCCCGACAACTGGCTGCAAAATTTCAGGACCATTGTTTATGCCACCAATTTTGAAGCCAATGATTTTATCGCGATCGACAAGCTGCTGAACCTGATGAAACCATTCGAGACCCGGTTGGTTTGTTTGCACGTAAATCAGGGAAATAACGGCGAACTCGATGAGGCGATGCTCGAAGGGATGCGCGAAGCCCTCTGCGAAAAATATCCGTATGCCGGTTTTGATTGCCGTCTGGTGAACAGTAAAAACCTTCCTGAAGCCATTGACCAATTCATTCAGGACAACCAGATTGATGTGCTGGCCCTGACCACGCACCGGCGCAATTTGCTGACCCGATTGTTCAATCCGGGTATTGCGCGCAAACTGGTTTTACACAGCAAAACCCCGATATTTATTTTTCACGCATGAAATAGCCAGTCGAAAAAAATCCCTGCGCCGAAAGGTGCCGGGATTTTTTTTGGCTTTTATGAATTTGGAAAAAGTCATGGGTCATTTGGAAAAAGTTAAAAAGCGATTTTCCTAATTTGCCGATTCAAACTGTTTCAGGAAACGGACATCGTTCTCGAAGAAATGGCGGATGTCTTTAATGCCGTATTTCAGCATGGTAATGCGTTCAATGCCCATCCCGAAGGCAAAACCGGTGTATTTTTTACTGTCGATGTTGCAGGCTTCCAGCACGTTCGGATCAACCATTCCGCAACCCAGAATTTCGAGCCAGCCGGTATATTTGCAAACATTGCAGCCTTCGCCGCCGCAAATCGAACAACTCACATCCATTTCGGCCGATGGCTCAGTAAACGGAAAATAGGAAGGGCGCAGACGGATTTGCGATTTTTCGCCAAAAAGCTCACGGGCGAAATACAGCAAGGTTTGTTTCAGATCGGCAAACGACACATTTTCATCAACATACAAACCTTCAATCTGGTGAAATATGCAATGTGAACGCGCCGAAATGGCTTCATTCCTGAAAACTCTTCCGGGAAAAATGGCCCGGATGGGTGGCTGGGTTTTTTCCATTACCCGGATCTGAACACTCGAAGTGTGCGTCCGGAGTAAAACATCAGGGTCTTTTTCAATGAAAAACGTATCCTGCATATCGCGGGCCGGATGTTCAGGAGGAAAATTCAGCGCCGAAAAAACATGCCAGTCGTCTTCAATCTCAGGTCCTTCGGCGATGGTGAAGCCAAGCCGTGTGAAAATTTCAATCATTTCGTTTTTGACAATCGAAAGCGGGTGACGGCTTCCAAGCCGGATGGGTTCGCCGGGCATGGTGAGGTCGAGGCCTGTTCCGCCCTGATCAGCCGGCTCGAAATTGTCTTTCAGTTCGTTAATTTTATTTACTGCAAAGTCTTTCAGTTCGTTAATGGCCAGTCCGACTTCTTTTTTTAGTTCGGGGGGAACATCCTTGAATTCATTAAAAAGCTGGCCAACCAAGCCTTTTTTACTGATATATTTGATCCGTAATTCGTCAACTTCTTCTTTGGCCGAGACCGAAACCTGTTCAATTTCAGCTTTTAATAACCTGATTTTTTCTAACATTTCATTCATGCTATTGAATTGAGCGGCAAAGATAATCATTTGGGGGTGATCATGTGTTTAGTCAATCAGGGTAATTTTGAATTTAATGTCTTTTAATGGACGGTTAAACCGATCGACGGGCTGGTCCGCAATTTTGTCAACCACGTCCATTCCTCCGGTAACTTCGCCAAAAATGGTATAATTATTATCCAGCGACGGATAGCCGCCAACGGTCGTGTAAACTTTACGCTGCTCCTCCGAGAACCTGATTGGCGGCAGTTTGGCCGCCTCGGCCTCCACTTCGGCCTTTAATGAATTGAATTTTGCCGTCATTTCGTCCCGTTTCCCTTCAGCTCCCAATTTATTCAGTTCAGGCTCTGCTGCTTTTAGCCTGGCTTGCAACATATTCATTTTTCGTGAGTCTTCCAACTGTGCCTGAAGGCTATCAAGTTCACCGGGCCTGAAAACTTTGCCCTGAAGGATATAAAACTGCGAGGCAGACGATCGCTTCTCCGGATTAATCAGATCGCCTTCGCGGGCAGCAGCCAGAACGCCTTTCCGGTGAAAAAATTTCGGGTTAATTTCTGCGGGTAGGGTGTATCCCAAATCGCCGCCGCCCAAGTGTTTTCCGGGAGAAGCATTTTTCGATTCCGGATCACCGCCCTGAATCATAAACCCCTTAATAACACGGTGAAACAGTAAGTCGGTATAAAATCCGTCTTTGGTTAGTTTGACGAAATTGTCGCGGTGTAGCGGTGTTTCATCGTAAAGTATGATTTTGATAGTCCCAAATTCAGTCTCGATTTGTGCTTTCCGTTCTCCTTTTTTCCCAGAAATACCGCAGGAAGAATTAACAAAAAGAAAGGCAAAAGCCAGCGCAATAATTATTTTTTTCATTCGATGTTCATTTAGATCTTAGTGCATTGAATAGTAGTTACTTAATCCTGTTTTGTTGATTTTGTAAATGAAACAAAGATAATGAATTCAAAATCCGGTCAAAAATTCGTGGTTTTATTGTATTTTGGCTATCCCAATTAATTCCTGAAGAAGTTTGTGCTGATATTAAGGTGATTACTATGGAAAAATTATTCATAAACGATAATCTGTTTCTCGAAAGATTAAGTTTAAAACATGTTGAAGTCATTTTTCAAGCGATTGACCAGAACCGAAAATTTCTACGGAAATGGCTTCCATTCGTCGATTTTACACATAAAATTACTGATACAGAGAAATTTGTTCGGTCGATTCTTGAGAAACCAGTTTCCGATCGCGACGAAGTTTATGTGATCTGGCATAAATTTGAATTTGCCGGGTTAATTGGCTTTAAAGATACCGACCGGGTAAATGATAAAATTGAAATTGGGTACTGGCTTATCGAAAAAATGACCCGAAAAGGCATTGCTTCCATGGCTACCCGAAAGATGATAAACCTGGCATTCAGGAACATGGACATGAACCGGGTCCAAATTCGTTGCGGTGTAGGAAACGAAAAATCGGCCGCAATTCCGAAGCGGCTTGGGTTTGAACTTGAAGGGGTAGAACGTTGCGGCGAGAGGCACGACCGTTCATATATCGACCTTGAGGTTTTCAGTTTATTGAGGCGCGAATGGGTCGAAACGTTGTTTTAAGCACCTTCAATTTCCTGAAATTAAATTAATGTGATTTGATATGCCCCATACCCGACACTGAAAATTTTTTACACTGATCAGAATATCAGTGTTTTATGTTGTTTCGCGACATGCTTCGAACTAAAATAAAAGATAATATAATCTTTTTCTTCCCGAAATTTCATTTTTGACCTATATTGTCGTTTGTTCGAATATATTATTTCTTACTTTTGCGCGGTTCAAACTGAATTATTTACAATTAAATGGTTCTGAATTAAAGCAGAAGAATATGGAAAACAAATCGATTCAGCGTACCTTGTATAAAGTACTAAGGAAAACAGGCGTGCACCGTGAACAAATTAAATTAGATGCTTCCTTTAACGATGATCTGAATTTTGATCAGCTTGACTGGACACTTTTTGTTTATTATCTGGAAGGCTTGTTTAAGATTCAGCTGGAAGATCAGGAAATCGGCAAATTATCGCTGGTGAACGACACCGTTGAAATTTTGCGCAAGCGGACATTTCATAAATGTTAACGGTAGATTTATAGAACACGGTTTATTAAAAAATTTCAGAAAAGGTATTCAAGCAAAAGGATACCTTTTTTGCTTTATTTGCAGAAAGCAGAAATGGTCGTATTATTCGAACCACGATAGTCAAACCAGAAACAAAAAACGTGAACTTCAGCGTCCATTTTTTTAGAAAACCATCGGTTTATTGGTTGAACCGGACGTATCGTAATGAAATTTTATTTTAGAGCCTGAATTTGAACAAGAACAAATCCATTTGAATTAGTTTATTGGTGCCTGTTCGACTCGTGGGCACAAAAGGAAAGTCAATCAGGTTTTGGCCGACTTTTTTCATTTTCAGGGTTTAATAACTCTGTACCATTAAAACTTTTAATATACTTTTGCTGAAAAAATAGTGCGATGCCAAAGTTTAAACGAATTCTTTTAAAATTGAGCGGTGAATCACTCATGGGCGAACAAGCCTATGGGATTGATCCGCAGCGATTGTCTGATTATGCTGAGCAGATTAAAGAAATTGCTGATCGGGGTGTACAAGTTGGCATTGTCATCGGTGGTGGCAATATTTTCAGGGGATTAAACGGTGCGACCAAAGGGTTCGACCGGGTGAAAGGTGACCAGATGGGAATGCTGGCAACAGTGATTAACAGCCTGGCTTTAAATTCAGCACTTCAAAGCATCGGGTGCAAATCCAGAGTGCTAACTGCCATCCGGATGGAGCCCATCGGCGAGTTCTATTCCAAAGACCGTGCAATTGAGATACTGGAAAAGGGCGAAGTTGCAATTTTCTCGGCTGGTACCGGAAATCCTTATTTCACAACAGATACAGGTTCTTCACTACGTGGAATCGAAATTGAAGCCGATGTGATGCTAAAAGGTACCCGGGTTGATGGCGTTTATACCGCCGATCCGGAAAAAGATCCGGAGGCAACCCGTTTCGAACGAATTTCATTCGACGAGATTTACCAGCGGGGATTAAAGGTAATGGATCTGACAGCCACTGCGATGTGTAAGGAAAATAACCTGCCAATCATCGTTTTTAACATGGACATCAAAGGAAATCTGAAGAAAGTAATGGATGGCGAAAACATTGGAACATACGTCCACCGCTAATAAATTTGATTTTCTTTGATAAAAAAAATATAAATTTTTAATTTCTTTAAATTTTTCTATATTTGTTGCCAGCACTTTTAATAATCGAAAAGAGTTAGTTCATATGCAGGAAGAGGTTCAAATGATTTTAGATATTTGCAGGGAAAGAATGGAACACGCAATTGGCCATCTTGACAAAGAATTGGTTCATATCCGCGCCGGAAAAGCTTCCCCCAGAATGTTGGACTCGGTTATGGTTGAATATTATGGAAGTATGGTCCCCGTTGCGCAAGTATCGAATATCAGTACACCGGATGCGAGGACAATTGCGATTCAGCCTTGGGAAAAATCAATGATTCGTCCGATTGAAAAGGCAATTATCAATTCAAATCTGGGGTTTAACCCGGATAACAACGGCGAAGTAATTCGCATAAATGTCCCTGCACCGACAGAACAACGTCGGAAAGACATGGTGAAACAGGTTAACAAGGAAGGTGAAATTGCCAAGGTTAGCCTGAGAAGTGCCCGGAAAGATGCCAACGATAATTTGAAGAAGCTTGTAAAGGATGGCCTTTCCGAAGATCTTGAAAAAGATGCTGAAGATGAAGTACAGGAAATGATCAATGACTTCACCAAAAAAGTTGATAAATTACTCGATGATAAAAATGTCGAGATTTTAACGATATAATTGTTTCTAGTTTTCTGTTTTCTGAACATTGTTTAATTGTTTTCATGGCTTTGAGGCGGCTTGTTGAAGCCGTCTCAATTTTTTTATGCCTGAACCAATTGAAAGCAGGATGACTTTTGGAAAGTAGAAAGGGATCAATTCATAGAAATTCAACTGATTTTTGCCATCCGGAGTTCAGCCACACATTTCATAAATTGCCTCGCGCGTTCTTCTGAAACAGGATTTTTCCATTTTCCATCGTGTTTAAACCAGGAACCCACAATAAAAGCATCAGCAAAATCCCAGTAATTCCGAATATTTTCAACGCTTATTCCCGAGCCAACAATTACAGGCAGTTCGGTACATTGCCTCGCCGTTTTTACATCGTTAATCCATGCTTCTCTTCCTGTGGAAGTGCCGGTAATAATAATTCCATCGCTCCTGAAATAGTCTGCAGTTTCAATCAGTTCTTTCAAGCTAAGGTCAGCGGTTATGGCGTGCGATGAATGCTTCTTCTGAACATCGGTAAAAA
>JBBIHV010000048.1:6090-24159 GCA_037446835.1 Sunxiuqinia sp.
CTAAGGTCAGCGGTTATGGCGTGCGATGAATGCTTCTTCTGAACATCGGTAAAAATCTGAATGTGTTCGGCGCCAACCATTTTTCGGTATCGAAGCAGTTCACCGGCACAACTTTCCAGATAACCTTCGTCGGCCAGGTGCCCAAAAACAAAACCTTCGGCCCTGATGAAATCCAGATTTGATGCTTGGGCCACGGCCAATGCTTCACGATTGGCTGCAGCCAGAATCTGAATGCCCATCGGCACACGAATTTGGTTCCGCATTTCCACCGCAACGGCTGTCATGCAGGCAACAATTTCAGGCCCGACTACTTTTTTCAGATAGGGAACATCGTGCATGTTTTCGATCAGGATGGCATCCACACCAGCGCTTTGCAGCAAAAGACCTTCAGCAACTGCCTTTTCAACAATATTTTGAAAAGGCACTGAATGGCCGGGTGTTCCGGGCAGGGCATCTAAATGAACCATCCCGATGATCCATTTCTCTTCTTTAATTCGCTGAATTGATTTCTTATCCATAACTTTAGATTCTGATTGACAAGTATTGGCATCTACCTTCAAAGTTATTTTTAAATTCAAAAGTTTTGCCTTGTTCATTTCATTTTAAGTTAATAATTTCAGGAGGTAAATTTGGTGCCAGAATGAGTTGCCAATAAACAAATTTTGACTGCGGAATATTTTTTTTTGTAAATCAATAACTTTATAGCCTTGTATATGAAAAAGTTAATTTTTTTGATCCTAGCAATTTTTCCCTTTTTTACGGCCATTTCTCAAAGTAGTCAGCTTAATACTTTGACGGAAAAAGAAAAAAAAGAGGGTTGGCAATTACTTTTTAACGGAAAAAACCTAAGCGGATGGAAAGCGTTTCAGGGAAAGGAAATTACCGGATGGAAAGTTATTGATGGCGTTTTGAACAATTCCGGAGTTGGAAGCGATCATGGCGGTGACATAGTCACCAGGGAAAAATTTCAAAACTTTGAACTCTACCTGGAATGGAAGATAGCCCCAAAAAGCAACAGTGGGATATTTTATCATGTGAATGAAAAAATTGGCACAGCCATCTATGAATCTGGTCCTGAATATCAGTTGCTTGACGACAAAGGCTGGCCCGATAAATTGCATGATGACCAATATTCCGGAGCAAACTACGGAATGAACGCCCCACAGAACGCCGTGGTGAAGGATATCAATGATTGGAACCAGGCGCGCATTATTGTTGAGGGGACCCATGTTCAGCACTTCCTGAACGGCGTAAAAGTTGTCGATTACCATTTG
This sequence comes from Sunxiuqinia sp., assembly GCA_037446835.1. Lineage (GTDB taxonomy): Bacteria > Bacteroidota > Bacteroidia > Bacteroidales > Prolixibacteraceae > Aquipluma. The sequence continues at coordinate 7,365 of JBBIHV010000048.1, forward strand.
TGGGACAACGATTGGTATGCCCGGAAGGAAAAAGGAAAATGGAAGGATTATCCTTACTACGGACTGGCAAAGAAAGGGGCAATCGGACTTCAGGATCATGGAGGGTTAGCCCAATTCAGGAACATCAAAATCAGGGTAATTAAATAGGTTATGATTGGAATGGTTGATTATCACATGCATTCTGTCCTTTCCGATGGAAAAAATACCTACGAGGAAATGGTGCAGGCGGCACTGGGGAAAGGCCTTGAAGAAATTGGTTTTAGCGATCATGTTTGCCTCAAACCAGTTGCCTGGGGCATTCGGCTGGAAGATATTCCGGTGATGACGGGCCAGATACTCGACTTGAAGTTGAAATATGAAGATCAAATCAGGATCAGGTATGGCATTGAAATGGATTATTTCCCCGGACGTGAGGACGAATTGAGCGAACTCATCAACCAAATCCCAGTTGATTACGTGATCGGCTCCGTTCATTTTATCGGCGACTGGAATTTCGACACCGACCAGTCGCTTTATGGCAAATGGAGCAACGACAAATTGTACGAAAAGTATTTTAAACTCGTTCAGCAGGCGGCAGCTTCCGGATTGTTTGATGTGATTGGACATTTGGATATTATCAAAAAATTCAGGGTTTACCCTGAAACCAATCAGGACAAGCTTTTTGAAGATACCATCGCGGTTATCAAGGAAAATCACCTGGTGGTGGAGCTAAATACCAGTGGTTTTGACCGTGAATGTGCCGAGTTCTTTCCGGAAACGAAGTTGCTTGAGATGTGTTTCGGGCATCAGTTGCCGGTGACTTTGAGCTCGGATGCGCACCGGGCCGAACAAGTTGCGCGCCACTATGAAAGTGCAGTTGCGTTGCTGAAACAAATCGGGTATTCCGAAATTATTGGCTTTTCAAAGCGCGCCCGAAGGATGATCAGGATTTAAACATACAAAGCCTGAACGTAAAAAGGGATTGCACACAATGGTGATACAATCCCTTTTTGCGATTAATTGCTTTCCAGAATCTTGAAAATTTCGTCGAGCCGTGGTGTCAGGATAATTTCAGTCCGCCGGTTTTTCTGCCGTGCTTCAGGTGTTTTGGCCTCGTCAATCGGGAAAAATTCGCCTCTCCCGGCGGCGATAATCCGTTTGGGATCAACCGCTTTATTTTTCAGTAAAATACGGGTCACGGCAGTGGCACGCATCACACTCAAATCCCAGTTGTCTTTCACCGACCCGGTTCCACGCATCGGAACATCGTCGGTATGCCCTTCAACCATCACGTTGATATCCTGATTTTGGGCCAAGACATCGGCGAGGTTGGCAAGCGCCTGCTGCCCTTTCGGATCAACGTCCCACTGCCCGGTTTTAAACAGTAATTTTTCTTCGAGCGAAACATAGACTTTCCCGTTTTTTTCCTGAACGGTCAATCCTTTGTCGTTAAAACCAACCAGGGCATCCATCACTTTTTGCCTGAGTTGTTTCACGGCTTCGTCTTTTTGCTGAAGTGCAGTTTCCAGTTCTTTCAGTCGTTGGCTTCGTTGTTCGAGTTCGGCCTGAGCATTTTTCAGGATGTCTTCACGTTTTTGCAAATCGTTTTGTGCCTGCTGAAGTTTGTCCATTAACCTTGAAATTTCTTCGGAACTTCCGGTTTTTAAACTTTTCAACTGCTCTTCAAGGTCGGCATTCTGCTTGCTGTTCTGAAGGTTGTCCCTGTTCGAACTTTCCAGCTGACGGGCGGTATCGTCAAGTTTTGCAGAAAGTTCCTGATAATCTTTTTGTAGTTTTTCAAGCTTGCTTTGCAGTTCAGTGTTCCGGACATTCAGATCCTGGTTCTGTTCTTTTAACGACTGAACCGTTTTTTGGCTCTCCTGAAAATTTCCATTCAGTTGATTGAATTTTTTGGAGGAAACACAAGAGGTTATTAAAATAACCAAAGAAAAGACAACAATTTTGTTCATGGCTGATGTATTTTTCAGGTAAATATAGAACTTTGCCGGACAAAAGGCAAAATCCGGATAAACTTGACTTTTGACTTTGTGTTTATTGCAGGTCATTAATTGTATATTTGGGTTCAAAATTTGATAGTTGATGGTTGAGAAGACGGAAAGTATATTGAATCGGATTACAGATCCTTCCGAATTACGCAAGTTGAAAGTTGATCAGTTGCCTGAAGTTTGTAACGAACTGCGGGATTTTATCATTGATGAGGTTTCTACAAATCCGGGGCATTTTGGTGCCAGTCTTGGCGTGGTTGAATTAACCGTCGCCCTTCACTATGTCTTTAATACGCCGTACGATTTACTGGTCTGGGATGTCGGCCATCAGGCCTACGGGCACAAAATCCTGACCGGTCGTAAGGATGTTTTTCATACCAACCGGAAATACAAAGGGATAAGCGGGTTCCCGAAACCTTCAGAAAGTATATACGACACGTTTGGAGTCGGGCATTCAAGCACCTCTATTTCGGCGGCGCTGGGGATGGCCGTTGCCGCAGGGCTGAAGGGTGAAAAAAACCGCAAAATTGTTGCTGTAATTGGCGATGGGGCCATGTCTGGCGGGATGGCCTTCGAGGGGCTGAACAATGCCGCCGTTAATAAATCGGATCTGCTGGTTATCCTGAACGATAACAACATGGCCATCGATCCGAACACCGGCGGGATGAGCGACTACCTGCTGAAGATTTCAAAATCACAGACTTACAACCGCCTGAAACGTGATATTTGGGACGGCCTTGGAAAACTGAACGGTTTTGGCCCGAAAGCACGCCGACTGGTCCAAAAAACCGAGAACGCTATCAAAGCGATGTTGTTAAAACAGTCGAACCTGTTTGAAGGACTTGGGTTTCGTTATTTCGGACCAGTTGACGGACATGACGTTCTATATTTGACCGAAGTCCTGAAAAGTCTTAGCAATATTCCAGGGCCGAAATTGTTGCACGTTGTTACCAAAAAGGGAAAAGGATTTAAGCAGGCCGAGCTTCGCCAGACCGAATACCACGCCCCCGGGAAATTTGATAAAATTACCGGAGAGATTCTCGATTGCGATTGTGCTGTGAATAAACCGCCGAAATTTCAGAATGTATTTGGGCAGACCATTATTGAACTGGCAGAAATGAACGAACGGATTGTGGCCATTACGCCAGCCATGCCAACCGGTTGCTCGCTAAACCTGATGATGGAAAAAATGCCGCACCGTACGTTTGATGTTGGAATAGCCGAGCAGCACGCGGTTACTTTTTCTGCCGGATTGGCTATTCAGGGAATGCTTCCGTATTGCAACATTTATTCAACCTTCATGCAACGGGCTTACGATCAGGTTATACACGATGTCGCCATCCAGAATCTTCAGGTCGTCTTCTGTCTCGATCGCGGTGGCCTGGTGGGCGCCGATGGCGCCACTCATCACGGTGTGTTCGATCTGGCCTACATGCGCTCCATCCCAAATATAATTGTGTCGGCCCCAATGGATGAAATCGAATTAAGGAACATGATGTTTACTGCACAAGATGAAAATCATGGCCCGTTTTCAATCCGGTATCCACGTGGCTGCGGTTGCGTGACGGATTGGCACCAACCCATGAAGGCCATTCCAATTGGGCAGAGCCGGCAACTATCCGAAGGATCTGATTTAGCAATCCTGACCATCGGGACGATTGGAATTCCAACCAGCCGGGTAATCAAGATGCTTCAGAAAGATGGAATCAGTGCGGCCCATTTTGATATGCGGTTTGTGAAGCCACTTGATGAAGCCGCGCTTCATTCTATTTTCAGAAAATATTCACGGGTAATGACTGTTGAAGACGGGGTTTTGCTGGGCGGCTTCGGAAGTGCCATTCTCGAATTCATGTCCGACAATCGGTATAATATTCATATAGAGAGACTTGGAATTCCAGATCAATTTGTCGATCATGGCAGTCCGGAGGAATTGCACCGCGATTATGGCCTCGATCAGCAGGGAATATACAAATCAGCCAAAGCATTTGTCCTTCAGGAATAGGCAACAGCATACTTTTTAATGCGCTTTTCCGTTTAAGAGGCATATATTTAACCATTCTTACTGTGGAATTTTATTTTAAAAAACGCCGCTGGAAAATCTTGCTTCTGTTGTTGGCAGTTGGTATTGGAATTGGCTCGTTTGTTTATACCAACTGGCTGGTAAAAAAAATGGCCGATGAGGAACGTAAAAGTCTTGAATTGTGGGCTGAAGCAACTCAAAAACTGGCCAGTTATGACATTAATTCAAATCAGGACATTACCTTTCTTAACGACATTATTATCCGCAATACAACTATCCCCATAATAATTACTGACAGCCAGGACAAGATTATTGATTCAAGAAATATCGCATTTTCCGAAAAAAATAAGGAAAAAGTATTGATGAAGGAATTGCATAAGATGAAGGCGGAAAATGAACCGATCATCATTTCGATTTCGGAAACCGACATACAGCATTTATACTACCGCGATTCGATTTTGCTTGAAAACCTGAAATACTATCCGGTTATTCAGTTTGCCGTCATTTTTTTATTCATCCTGGTTGCCTATCTGGCATTCAGTTCTTCCCGGAATGCCGAGCAGAACCAGGTTTGGGTAGGTATGTCGAAAGAAACAGCCCATCAGCTTGGAACACCGATTTCGTCGTTGATGGCATGGGTCGAACTGCTTAAAATGCAAAAGGTTGATGAAAACCTGGTTCAGGAATTTGAAAAAGATACCCAACGCTTGCAAAAGATAACGGAGCGTTTTTCAAAAATTGGATCTGTTCCCGAATTGATCAGGACAGATGTGGCCGAAACAATCAGCTCGACAATTGAATACTTGAAAACAAGATCGTCAGGAAAAGTAAAATATGTGCTTGATTTTGATCACGGGAAATCATACGAAGCTCCGCTGAATGCGTCTCTTTTTACCTGGGTGATCGAAAACTTGTGTAAAAACGCCATTGATGCAATGAACAGCATCGGAACCATTCACATTTCTATTGTTGACAAGGGCGATCAGTTATTCATTGATGTTTCGGATACCGGGAAGGGAATCTCAAAGGCCTATTTCAAAACTGTATTTCAGCCCGGGTTTACAACCAAAAAAAGAGGGTGGGGGCTTGGTCTTTCACTGGCCAAACGAATCGTGGAGAATTATCATAAAGGAAAGATTTTTTTGAAACAATCGGAGATAAACAAGGGAACGACCTTCCGGATCATCCTTCACAAGGCATAACTTATCAACAACTACTGATTAAGTCAATATATTGATTAAGAGCGATTTAGTTGATTGCTTTTTTTTCGGACGAAACGGTGTTAAAAAAATCAATATATTTTCCGCGTTTGTTTATTTTTTATACTTTTGCAAAACTTTTTCAGGCAATGAGCACATTATCATTCTATAACATTGCATTCAAAGGGCTTTCGCAAGGAAAGCATGTTTTTGATTACGAAATAGATGGAAGGTTCCTGTCTGAATTTGAAGGTGGCCTTGTTGAGGAGGGAAAGGTAAATGTTTGCCTGACTCTTGAAAAGCAAAGTTCTTTGATGATATTTTGGTTTGATATAATCGGAACGGTTCGGGTTCAGTGCGACCGGTGCCTCGAAATGTATGATCAGCCAATAAAAAGCAAAGAACGGGTTTTCGTAAAATTTGGTGAAAAGGAGTTTAGCGAGGGCGATGATGTAATTTGGGTGAGTGTGAACGATTATCAGTTTAACGTTGCCCAATTGATTTATGAGTTTATTGGCCTGGCTCTTCCAATCAAGAAAGTTCATCCCGATGATGAAGACGGAAACTCGACGTGTGATCCGGAAATGATTGAAAAGCTAAAAAAGTACATTGTTAAGGAAGACGGAGTTAAAAATCCGGTCTGGAACGATTTAAAGAAATTATTAGATAACGAATAAAGATAAGTTAAGATGGCACATCCAAAACACAGGGTATCAAAAACCCGTAGAGACAAAAGAAGAACACATTACAAAGCTGTACCGGCAACATTGGCCGCTTGTTCAAATTGTGGTACAACGGTTAAATACCATACTGTATGCCCGGAATGCGGATATTACAGAGGTAAGTTGGCCATCGAGAAAGACGTTACTGTTTAAAAACAGCCTCACTATGATCAGAAGAACACCGTTCTTCTGATCTTTTTTTTTCCTCCCTTCCAATATTTGAACAATTTAATTAATTGTTTTAAAAGGAGTTAGGCTAATATTTTTGCCTGATTTTCTTTTGCTTTTCAGATTTTTCATCCTATCTTGCGCCGCAATTTTAATTTCCAAAATTACAATTTGATTTTATCCTTTCGGATCACCTGAAAGCGTTGATTTATATCGATTTGATTAAAATATTTTAATATGGATAAATTTCGTGCTGCAATAACAGGCGTTGGAGCATATCTTCCAGAGTACCGTTTAACAAACGAAGAACTGAGTACACTGGTTGAAACTTCCGATGAATGGATTATGCAGCGAATCGGCATAAAAGAACGCCGAATTCTGAAGGAGGAGGGAATGGCAACTTCGGACATGGGAACCGCTGCCATTAAACAATTACTTGAAAAAACAGGGACAAATCCGGAAGACATTGAATTATTAATTTGTGCCACCATTACTCCGGATAGCCCGCTACCGGCAACCGCCAATATAATCAGCAACAAGGCCGGGCTGAAAAATGCCTGGAGTTTCGACCTTGTCGCTGCTTGTTCCGGATTTGTTTTCGCATTAACTACTGGTGCCAAATTCATTGAAAGTGGCCAATATAAAAAAGTAATTGTGCTGGGCGCCGACATGATGTCGTCGATTACGAATTACAAGGACCGGACGACCTGTCCTTTATTTGGCGATGGAGCTGCCGCTGTTTTGCTTGAACCAACTTCTGAAGATCTGGGTATTATTGACCACTTCAACCGGGTTGATGGTGCAGGAAGTCAGTTTTTGCAAATTAAAAGCGGAGGTTCATTACGCCCGGCGACCTGCGAAACCATTGAGAACGATGAGCATTTTGTATATCAGGAAGGACAAACGGTCTTTAAAATGGCGGTTTCGAACATGGCCGATGTGGCCGTAAAAATGATGGAAAAGCACCAGCTTACCGGAGATGATTTGGCCTGGCTGGTTCCGCACCAGGCAAACATGCGAATTATTGATGCCGTTGGACGCCGAATGGGAATCAACAAAGATCAGGTTATGGTCAATATTCAGGAATACGGAAACACCACCGCCGCAACCATTCCGTTGTGTTTGTACGATTATGAAAAAAAATTGAAAAAGGGAGACAATATTATTTTGGTTGCCTTTGGCGCCGGATTCACCTGGGGAACCGTTTATCTGAAATGGGCTTACGATCCGACGTAGAAAATTAAGTAAAACCTAACTAAAAATATTTCTTCTATGGGAAAACTGGTAATCAGAAGTCACGAAGAATTTGAAAAACACGTTGGTCAGGAATTGGGTATTTCGGAATACATGACGGTGACTCAGGAACAGATCAACAAATTTGCCGATGCCACCTTTGATCATCAGTGGATTCATGTGGATGAAGCGCGGGCGAAGACCGAAGGCGCATTTGGAAGTACCATTGCGCATGGATATCTGACCCTCTCGCTGTTGCCATTCATGTGGGACCAGATCATTCAGGTTGAAAATATTAAAATGCTCGTCAATTATGGCATTGATAATTTCAGGTTTAACCAGCCGGTTTTGGTAACCAGCAGGATCCGCACGCACGTCATCCTGAAATCGGTTACAAACCTGAGAGGGATCACTAAAATTCAATTAGATATCCGGATGGAAATTGAAGGAAACCGGAAACCAGCCTTCGAAGGAACCATGACTTTTCTGTATCATTTCATTCAGAATTAGTTCAAAAAATCATAGCAATCTTAAACGCGTTTCATTTAAGGAGCGCGTTTTTTGTTTGAACCCGGTACTTTTTTATTTTTGCAGCATCCGATTGAAGGCAAGCTTTAGTATATTTGAAGTTCGTTCAAAAAAAAACAAGAAATGGCAAAAGAAAACCATGAAATCAATATTCAGGTGATTAACCTGATTGGCAAAGGAACCCGGATTACCGGCGATGTTGTTTCGGATGGCGATATTCGGATCGACGGCGAATTAACCGGAAATTTGGATACCAAAGGCAGGCTGGTAATTGGAGTTTCCGGTCGGGTTGAAGGTGAAATCAGTTGCAAAAGTTGTGAGATTGCAGGAACCCACAGCGGAAAATTATTTGTTTCGGAATTGCTTTCCTTGAAAGCTACCTCGAATGTTGCCGGCGATATTGTAACCGATAAACTGTCGATTGAGCCCGGTGCATATTTTGCCGGAACCTGTACCATGGGCGATCATTCAGCCACCAATGAATAACAGGAATTTACAAAAACCGAAAAAGAAAATTGATGATTTTATCCGGTATTCAGGCCTGGCATTTGAAATGGCAGCCATTATGGGTGTTGGAGTTTATGCAGGAATAAAAATTGACCAGTGGCTAAACCTGAAATTTCCGGCATTCACTCTGGGTTTGATGGTTTTGTCGGTTATTGGGGCCGTTTTTCATGCAATTCGGAAGTTCCTGTGATCCGGAAAGCAAAATAAATCAGAAAAAACCGATTCATATAAATTCTCCATGAGGCATTTTCTATTAAAATCTACGGTTCTGACAGTCATGGTGTTAATACTTGGAGCAATTAGCTATTCCACATTTTTAAAACCGTTTTATATTTTCATCCTGCCAGTTTTGCTTTTCTTTTTTTTCGGTGTCACAAACCTTGTACACGCCTGGTTTCTAAAGATTACCCAAAAATCGGGATCGAGATTTTCGTCTCAATATATGGCGGCCAGTTTTATTAAAATGTTTTTTTACCTGCTGGTGGCTGTTATCTATGTCATATTGAATCGGGGAAACGCGAAAGTTTTTATTGCGAATTTTCTGTTGCTTTACGTCGTTTACACGGTGTTTGAGGTTACTGAATTTCTGAAAGTTGTAAAGCAGGTTAAATAAGGTATATTCTTTAGGTTTGAAGTCTTTCAATCTCATTTAAATAATTTATTTTTGTTGGCGCAGATCACAAAGAGAATCATGATGCAATTTATACGGACCATATTCATACTCATATTTGCCTTATTTCTGGGAATAGGAACCAATAGGGCGCAGGACACGCTGTCGGTCCAAAACGAAACCCAGGAAAAGAAGGCTGAAGGCTTTCAGCCCGGTAAATTTGTGATTGAACATGTTTCCGATTCATTCGAATGGCACATTGCTACTTTTGGCGAAACCGAAATTAGCGTACCACTGCCCATAATTTTATACAGTTCTACCAGTGGCTGGAATTTCTTTTTCTCCTCCCGGTTTCATCACGGGAAAGAAACCTATAAGAATTTCAGGATTGAAAATGAAGGCAAAAATGAAGGCAAAATTGTTGAATTGAATCCACAGGGCGAGGTGATCGGGTTACCCATTAATTTGTCGATAACCAAAACAGTGGCCGGTATTCTGGTCAGTGTTACACTCATGCTCCTGATTTTCCTGAATATTGCAAAAGCAGCAAAAAAACGTGCCAACCAGGCTCCAACCGGAATGCAGAACCTGTTTGAACCGATCATCCTTTTTGTTCGCGACGATGTTGCCAAACCGGCAATTGGCGAAAAGCGCTTCGAGAAATTCATGCCATATCTGCTCACCTTATTTTTCTTTATCCTGATTAACAACCTGTTGGGACTTGTGCCGATTTTCCCGTTTGGGGCCAATGTTACCGGTAACATTGCAGTTACCATGGTGCTGGCATTATTCACTTTTTTTGTGACTACCTTCAACACCAACAAGCATTATTGGAAAGAAATTTACAATCCGGATGTGCCCTGGTGGTTAAAATACCCGATTCCGCTTATGCCGATTGTTGAGTTAACCGGAGTGATTACAAAACCGTTTGTATTGATGGTCCGTTTGTTTGCGAACATGCTTGCCGGCCATTTAATTGTGACCGTTTTTGTCAGCCTGATCTTTATCTTTGCCAAACTCATGGGCGTTGAAGCCGGACTTGGCGTATCGGTTATTTCGGTGGCATTCTCCGTGTTTATGCTCTTGCTCGACGTACTGGTATCGTTCATCCAGGCGTATGTTTTTACATTACTATCGGCGCTGTATTTCGGTATGGCTTCACCCGAACATCATTAGTTCTCAATATATTAAATTAAATCTTATGACTGCATTATTCATCATTTTAGCAGATTTGGCTCTCGGAAAAATGGGAGCTGCCTTGGGTGCAGGTTTGGCTGCAATCGGTGCCGGTATCGGCATTGGTAAAATTGGGGCCAGCGCCATGGAAGCTATTGCACGTCAACCAGAAGCTGTTGGAGAGATTCGTTCAAACATGATTGTTTCTGCCGCTTTGATTGAAGGCGTTGCATTCTTTGCCGTGATTATCTGTGCATTGGTAATTTTCATTTAAGAAATTTTTGTTTTGTGGCCCGCTCCCGGGGTTGCCGGGAGACAGGGTTGCATTCAACCAAAAATCACAACACTATGGGATTTGTAACACCGGATTACGGTACAATATTTTGGATGCTCATCATTTTCGGGATTGTGCTTTTTATCCTGAAAAAATTTGCATGGGGGCCCATCCTGAAAGCGTTGAAAGATCGTGAAAAATCGATTGCCGACGCCCTGAATTCCGCCGAGAAAGCCAGAAAGGAAGTTGCCGGACTGAAAGCCAGTAACGACCAGATTATTATTGAGGCCCGCCGGGAAAAGGAAATTATCCTGAAGGAAGCCCGCGACATCAAAGATAAAATTGTGGCCGATGCCAAAAACGTGGCCAATACCGAAGCCCAGAAAAGCATCGAAAGCGCGAAACAGCAAATTAATGCGGAAAAAGCAGCTGCCATAAACGACATCAAAAAGCAGGTGGCCGACCTGTCGGTACAAATTGCTGAAATCGTGATCAAAAAACAGCTTGAAAATCCAAAAGAACAGGAAAAACTGGTTGAGGATCTGCTTAAAGATCTGAAGTTGAAATAATTGTATGGATCAAAGTAAAATAAACGTTCGTTACGCCAAGGCTTTCTTTACACTGGCCAAAGAAAAAGGCCTGAATACCGAACTTCGGAAAGATGCCGGATTAATATCCGCTGTTTGCGCCACAAGCAGCGATTTTATCCTGTTACTCGAAAGTCCGGTGGTTAAAATTTCCCAAAAAGTAAAGGCCATCCGGAGCATCTTCGAAGGAAAGATAAATGTGCTTTCCCTGAATTTTCTGGTCCTGATTACCGAAAACAAACGTGAAAAAAATATTCCCGGAATATTCAGGAACCTTGACGATCTGTACCGTCAGGAAGACGGAATCCGTTCGGCTGTGCTCACCAGCGCCCAGCCCATGAACGAAGGGATCGTTCAGGAAATTCAAAAGATTTTGGAAGCCGAATTCAAGGCGAAAGTGGAGCTGAGCCAAAAAGTGAACGACCAACTAATTGGCGGATTTATACTTCGTGTTGACGACCAGCAATACGACGCCAGCATTTCGACACAGCTAAAAAAGATTAAAGAACAACTGCTTCATACCGAATTGAAATAGAAAAACGACTGATAAAAACGAATAAAGATGGCAAACATAAAACCTGCTGAAGTTTCAGAAATACTCAGACAACAACTGGAAGGCTTTAAAAGTCAGGCCGAACTGGAAGAAGTGGGAACTGTGCTTCAGGTTGGAGACGGCATTGCCCGTATTTACGGCCTTTCGAATGTTGAATCGAACGAAATGATCGAATTCGATTCAGGCGTAAAAGGGATTGTATTAAACCTTGAAGAGGACAATGTAGGTGCCGTAATTTTAGGACTTACCAAAGAAATTAAAGAAGGCGATACGGTTAAACGTTTGCGGCGAACCGCTTCCATCGAAGTTGGAGAAGGACTTCTCGGTCGTGTTATTAATACATTGGGCGAACCGATTGATGGGAAAGGGGTTATTTCAGGCGAAAAATTAGTATTGCCTTTGGAAAGAAAAGCGCCCGGCGTAATTTTTAGGCAACGCGTTTCGCAGCCTTTGCAAACCGGATTAAAGGCCATTGATGCCATGATCCCGATTGGACGCGGACAGCGTGAGTTGATTATTGGCGACCGCCAGACCGGGAAAACGGCCGTTGCCATTGATGCCATCATCAATCAGCGCGAAAATTTTGAAAAAGGCAACCCGGTTTACTGTATTTATGTTGCCATCGGCCAGAAAGGATCGACAGTGGCTAACCTCGCTTACACATTGGAAAAACACGGCGCCATGAAATATACCGTAATCGTATCGGCTACAGCTTCCGATCCGGCCGCGCTTCAGTTTTATGCTCCTTACGCGGGCGCCGCCATCGGCGAATTTTTCCGCGACACGGGCCGCGATGCGTTGATTATCTATGACGACCTCTCGAAGCAGGCTGTTTCGTATCGCGAAGTTTCGCTGCTTTTACGCCGCCCACCAGGCCGCGAAGCTTATCCGGGTGACGTGTTCTATTTGCACTCCCGCTTGCTGGAACGTGCAGCAAAAATTATCAAGTCAGACGAAATGGCGGCCAAAATGAACGATTTGCCCGACTGCCTGAAAGATAAAGTTAAAGGTGGTGGTTCGTTAACAGCCCTTCCAATTATTGAAACCCAGGCCGGCGACGTTTCGGCGTACATTCCGACCAACGTAATTTCAATTACCGACGGTCAGATTTTCCTCGAATCGAACCTGTTCAACTCCGGGGTTCGTCCGGCCATTAACGTGGGAATATCAGTTTCACGTGTTGGGGGAGACGCACAGATCAAGGCTATGAAAAAGATTGCCGGGACACTGAAACTCGATCAGGCACAGTTCCGCGAACTGGAAGCCTTCTCGAAATTTGGTTCCGATTTGGATGCAGCAACCATGCGGGTTTTGGATAAAGGGCGAAAAAATGTTGAAATCCTGAAGCAACCTCAATATGCACCCCTTAAAATTGAACATCAGATTGCCATTATTTATTGCGGGGCAAAAGAGTTGCTCCGCAACGTTCCGGTAGAAAAAGTCAAGGCATTTGAGCATGATTTTCTTGAACTGATGGAAATGCAGTACCGTGCAACGCTCGACCAGCTAAAGGCAGGGATTTTGGGCGATAATGAAACGCAGGCAATTGAAAAAGCAGCAGCCGAAGTAGCAGAACGATATTCGGAATAGGCTTTAACTGACCGAAAATATATTCATTGGATTTGAAATGGCCAATTTAAAAGAAATACGGACCCGGATAACATCGGTAAAAACGACCAGGCAGGTTACCAGCGCCATGAAAATGGTGTCGGCAGCAAAGCTTAAGAAGGCGCAGGATGCCATTTTGCAGATTCGCCCTTATGCCGAAAAACTGTCAATCATGCTTTCGTCATTAAGTTCCTCGCTTGAAAACGATTCAGACTCCTTTTTTACCGTTCAGCGAAAACCTGAAAGAATATTGATTGTGGTGGTTAGTTCAAATCGTGGACTTTGCGGAGGATTTAATTCATACATAACCAAAAAGGCGATCGGCCTGGCAAAAACGACTTATGCAAAACAACTGAAATCGGGTCATGTAGATTTTCTGGTTATTGGCAAACAGGCCGGTAAAATTCTTCGTTCGTACCATATTCCGGTTATTTCTGAGAAAAATTATTTGTTCGATGAACTGACTTTTGAAACTGTTTCTGAAGTGGCCAAATCGGTGATGGAAGACTTTATTACCGGCAAATACGACCGGGTTGAACTGGTTTACAACAAATTCATCAACGCAGCCATTCAGGAACAGGTCAGCGAGCAGTTTTTGCCGGTACAGCAGGCCGAAGCCGAGCCCACCAAGCGAATGAACCTCGATTATATTTTCGAACCATCGCTGGAATACATCGTTCAGGAACTGATTCCGCGATCGCTTAAAATACAGTTTTACAAAGCATTGCTCGACTCGCATGCAGCCGAACACGGAGCCCGCATGACGGCCATGCACAAGGCTACCGATAATGCCTCGGATTTAATTGATGAGCTGACACTTACCTTCAACAAAGCCCGTCAGGCGGCCATTACCAATGCCATTCTGGAAGTTACAAACGGGGCGGAAGCCTTAAACGGATAAATTTTCACAACTGATAGTTGAATCCCGGACCGAACTACGACCGGGATTCTATTTTTTGGAACGACATCAAAACCAAATTTCAGGAACGATGCAACCCCCTTTTTTCTTGCATGTTAAGTTAAAATGATAATCTGGACACAATAATTAGCAGACTCATTAAAACATGGCCGTTTCCCAATTAATTACTAATTTTAGCGGCTCTTATTTTTACCAGTTATGAATCTTTTATTTGTCATACTTATCCTGGCAAATTTTCTGGAAACGGTCGGAATAATCGTAATGCTGTATTTCGGGCTAAAATTTGTCGGACGCCTGCTTTTCCCAATCGTGGTTAAAAAGGCGGTGAATAACATGCAGGCCAGGCAGTCGGCCTATCAGCGCAGTCAGAAACCGGAAGGCGAAGTGACCGTTGAAAACAAAAAGCAACCGCAAAGCCAGTCGCATTACGATCAGGGCGAATATGTTGACTTCGAGGAAATTGACTAGCCTTCAGGAGGAGAGTGGGAAAAGAAAAATAATCAATCATAAATAATCTGTTATAAGCTATGGCTCAGGAAGATGTATTTAAAAAGCTCGTTGCTCATTGTAAAGAGTACGGATTTGTGTTTCAGTCGAGTGAGATTTACGATGGGCTGGGTGCCGTTTACGATTACGGGCAAAACGGGGTTGAACTGAAGAACAACATTAAAAAATACTGGTGGGACTCGATGGTCCTGTTGCACGAAAATGTTGTGGGACTCGACTCGGCCATCTTCATGCACCCCACCATTTGGAAAGCTTCCGGCCATGTTGACGCCTTCAACGATCCGCTGATCGACAACAAGGATTCGAAAAAAAGGTATCGTGCCGACGTGCTGATTGAAGAACAGCTGGCCAAATACGAAGATAAAATCGAGAAAGAAATTGAGAAAGCCAAAAAACGTTTTGGTGATTCGTTCGACGAAAAACAATTCCGCGAAACGAATGGCCGTGTTTTGGAATACCAGCAAAAATGGGACGAACTTCAGGCCCGGTTTGTAAAAGCGCTAAACGACAGCAACCTCGATGAACTGAAACAGATCATCGTCGATCAGGAAATTGTTTGTCCCATCTCCGGAACCCGCAACTGGACCGAAGTGCGCCAGTTCAACCTGATGTTTTCCACCGAAATGGGTTCGACAGCCGATGGTGCCCAAAAGATATATCTTCGTCCCGAAACAGCGCAGGGAATTTTTGTGAATTACCTGAATGTACAGAAAACCGGCCGCATGAAGATTCCGTTTGGAATTGCCCAGATCGGTAAAGCTTTCCGCAACGAAATTGTAGCCCGCCAGTTTATTTTCAGGATGCGCGAATTTGAACAGATGGAAATGCAGTTTTTTGTGCGCCCCGGAAGCGAACTCAGCTGGTTCGAAAAATGGAAACAAACCCGCATGAACTGGCACCAGGCGCTGGGTTTTGGAGCTGAGAACTACCGGTTCCACGTACACGATAAACTGGCTCATTATGCGAATGCCGCGGTTGACGTGGAATACAAGTTCCCGTTCGGATTCAAGGAAGTGGAAGGCATTCACTCGCGCACCGATTTCGACCTTTCGCAGCATCAGCAATACTCCGGAAAGAAAATAACATATTTCGATCCGGAACTGAACGAATCGTATGTTCCGTTCGTTGTGGAGACTTCGATTGGCGTTGACCGCATGTTCCTGCAAGTGATGGCCGCCTCGTATGCCGAGGAAGAGGTAATCAGCGAAGGAAAGAAAGATATACGCGTGGTGTTGCGCCTGCCTGCTCCTCTGGCGCCCGTGAAACTGGCCGTGATGCCGTTGATGAAAAAGGACGGACTCGATGAAAAAGCCCGTGAAATTATCGACGACCTGAAGTTCGATTTCAACTGTCAGTACGACGAGAAAGACTCCATCGGGAAACGTTACCGCCGTCAGGATGCCATTGGCACACCTTTCTGCGTGACCGTTGACCACATTACGCTGGAAGATAATACGGTAACCATCCGTTACCGCGACACCATGCTTCAGGACCGCGTGCCCATCAGCGAATTGCGGAATATCATTTCCGGAGAAGTCAGCCTGAAAAAACTGTTCGCCAAATTGTAAATTGATTTCCAAGGATAAATGAAATCCGGTACCCGAAAAGTGCCGGATTTTTTATAGGATCAAATCAGAAACGTTTGCTGAGATTGATGTAAATGTTGTTGTATTGGCTTGATTTTTCGAAAGTACCATCGTAACTGACCGAGAAATAAATTTTGCGGCTAATCTGCCATGAAAGCATGAGATCTACCATATTTTGAAGCGACTTTGAATTGTTGTACAAATATTGATTGTTGGCAAGCCGGTAATAAACTTCGGTACTTAATTTCGACGGAACCAAATCTTTATAGAGCTGAACGCCATAAATCAAGCCTTTTACATAGCTCGATTGCAGCCAATTGGTTGATAAACTGACCGATGAATTGATGACAGGCACCTGCGCAAAGGTTAAGAATCCATTTACGTTTAACATTGGATGAATGTCGTTTTTCTGAAACCGGTATCCTCCGGTCAGGCTCGAACTGATAGAATTGGATGGCCGGTAGTTCACCCTGAACTGGTATCCCTGCCGGGTTGCATCCTGCAACATCTGGTCGAGGTAGTTTTTAAACGTTTCATAGTAAATCACATTTTTTCGGGCATCGTACGAACCCCAAACCGATAACTTTCCGGAAAGCCGGTATTGCAGCGAAAG